>NZ_JBFRFR010000002.1:0-188541 GCF_052114925.1 Bradyrhizobium sp. 2TAF36
GCCCACATCCGCTCCATTTCGTCGAAGTCGCCCGTTGAAAAGGCGGCGTAGAAGGCCGCGTTCGCGGCGATGACCTTTTTGTCCTTTGCCATGCCTCTCGGGTGGGGCAATGGCAGGCAAAAATCAAGCGCGACTTCCGTCCGACTTTGCGTTCGATTTGGACCGCAGTGCAGCATTGCCTGCTTTGTGGTCACGCCGAGACAAGTGTCTCCACCGCCCGCCGCGCGCCGTCCTTATAGAGACGGCTGAGCGCCATGGTCACGGCCTCGCGCAGGCGCGGCTCAGTGCCCAGCGGTCCGAACACTTTCTCGACCCCGAGCAATGYCTGCGCAAGCCGTTCAGCGACGGGACCCGCCTCGCGCGCCAGCGCGGCGAACTCGGCGGCGAGCGGATCGCGAACGTCGATGGCGCGGCCCTGCTCGTCGCGTGCGGTGACGTAACGCATCCAGCCGGCCACCGCGAGCGCATGCGTCGCGATCGGCAGGTCTTTGCGCAGGCGATCCTGCATCGCGCCGAGCAGGCGCTGCGGAAGCTTTTGCGAGCCGTCCATCGCGATCTGCCAGGTACGGTGATGCAGCGCGGGGTTGGCGAAGCGCTTGAGCAGCGAGGCGCGATAGGCGGCGAGATCGGTGCCAACAGGCATCGTCAGCGTCACCGCGGCCTCTTCCATCACCTGCGCGGCGAGACGGGCGAAATGCGGATCCAGCATGGTGTCGGCGATGGTCTCGTAGCCCGCGAGATAACCGAGATAGGCCAGCGCCGAATGGCTGGCGTTGAGCAGCCGCAGCTTCATCAGCTCGAACGGCTTGACGTCGGTGACGAGCTCGACACCGGCGGCGGCGAAATCGGGCCGCCCCGCCGTGAAGCGGTCCTCGACCACCCATTGCGTGAACGGCTCGGTCATCACAGGCCAGGCGTCGCGCATGCCGAGCGCGTTCGAGATCGCATCCCGGTCGGCGTCCGTCGTCTCCGGCACGATGCGGTCGACCATGGTCGACGGGAAGGCGGTGCTATCGGCGATCCACTTGCCGAGGTCCTTCGACCGGAGCGCGGCGAACTGCGTCACGATCCGCTGCACGGTGTGGCCGTTGGCGGCGAGATTGTCGCAGCAGAGCACGGTGAAGGGCGCCAGCCCCTGTGCGCGCCGGCGCGCCAGTGCGGCCACGATGAAGCCGGGCGCCGAGCGCGGCGCGTCAAAATTGTTGAGATCGTGCACGACATCCGGATGCCGCTCGTCGAGATCGCCGGTCTGCGGCGTGTGGCAATAGCCCTTTTCGGTGACCGTCAGCGAGACGATGCGAATGGCGGGATCGGCCATCCGATCGACCAGTGCTGCCGGCTTCTCGCGCGCGACGACGCTGTCGAGCAGCGCGCCGATGACGCGGTGTTCGGTGCCTTCGGCGGCACGTACGGCCACAGTGTAGAGATGATCCTGCGGGGCGAGGGCGTCGCGCGTATCCGGGCTGCGCAGGCTCGCGCCGACGATACCCCAGGACGAGTTGCCTGCGGCAAGGCAGTCGTCGATGACGACGGCTTGGTGCGCGCGATGAAAGGCGCCCAGGCCCAGATGCACGATGCCGGGCGTAACGCGCGAGCGGTCATAGGCCGGGCGGCGGATGGCGGACGGCAGCCGGTCGAGATTGGCGCGGCCAAGACGCGTTGAACTATGGCGCATGGTCGTCTCTCCCTGTGTTTGGCCGCTGCTTGACATGGCGCCTGTCCTCGGTCAATGCTCCGGTCAATTGGTAAGACCAATTTTCCAAAATTGGCGGGCCGCCGGGACGCGATGCTTCCCGGCGAGACCCTTTCGGGGAGGCCAGCGTGCCGCTGGAAGCTGTGGAGGCGAGACGGCTTTACCGCCAGGTCGCCGATCAATTGCGAAGCCTGATCGACAGCGGCGAGTACGCGGTCGGCAGCCGCTTGCCGACCGAGCGCGAACTCGCCGAACAGCTCAGGATCTCGCGGCCGACGGTGCGCGAGGCCCTGATCGCGCTCGAGGTCGAGGGCCGCGTCCGCATCCGCGTCGGCTCCGGCATCTATGTGACCGAGCCGGCGGACGCCGCGCCTGCGCTTCCGGCCGCCGGCATCGAAGGCCCGTTCGAGCTCTTGCGCGCCCGCGAATTCCTGGAAAGCGCGATCGCCGAGCAGGCCGCGCGCGTGGCGACCAAGGACGATATCGACCGCATCAATGCGTCGCTTGTCGCCATGGAGAATGTCGAGCATCCCGGCGAGGCCTCGATGGTGCACGATCGTGCCTTCCACGTCGCGATCGCCGGCAGTCTCGGCAATGCCGTGCTGGTGCGCGTGGTCGGCGAGCTGTTCGACCAGCGCCTCAATCCCTATTTCGCGCAGCTTGCGCATTACTTCGAAAGCCCGGGCACCTGGCGCACCGCGCTCGACGAGCATTGCGCCGTGCGTGACGCGATTGCGGCGCATGATCCGGACGCCGCGCGCGAGGCCATGCGCAAGCATCTAGCGCGCTCGCAGGAGCGCTTTGCGCAGAACTTTGGTGCCGAGACCGCCGCGGGATCGCCCGCGGAGCGAGGCCGGGTCGCGCGCACGCCGGCGAAACCGGCAAAACCAAAACGCGCGAAGACGCAGGCCAAAAGCGGCAGCGTGCGGCGACGATGAGATTGGGCGGCTCGTCCCGGGTTTGGGGCGGGCAAACAAGAAGCAGACTTTAGTCAGTGGAGGATAAGTCAGTGTTGAAGAAGATGACGATGGTGCTGGCGACTTCGGTCGCGGCAATGTTCGCGGCGACCAATCCCGGCATGGCGCAGACCAAGCTCAAATGGGCCCATGTCTACGAGACCTCGGAGCCGTTCCACACCGCCTCGGTCTGGGCCGCGCAGGAGATCGGCAAGCGCACCAACGGGCGCTATACCGTCGACGTCTATCCGGCGTCGCAGCTCGGCAAGGAAGCCGACATCAACCAGGGCCTCTCGCTCGGCTCGGTCGACATCATCATCTCCGGTTCGAGCTTCGCGGCCAAGAGCTTCCCGCCGATCGGCGTGACCTACTATCCCTACACCTTCCGCGACGCCGACCATCTCCTTGCCTACACCAAGAGCGACATCTTCAAGGAGCTCGCCAAGGGCTATGAGGACAAGAGCGGCCACCACATCGTCGCGGTCACCTATTACGGCGTGCGCCAGACCTCGTCGAACAAGCCGATCAAGACCTGCGCCGATCTCAAGGGCCTGAAGATGCGCGTGCCCGACGTTCCGGCCTATCTCGCCATGCCGCGCGCCTGCGGCGCCAACACCGCGCCGATCGCGTTCGCCGAAGTCTATCTCGCGCTTCAGAACGGCACCGTCGAGGCGCAGGAGAACCCGCTGACCACGATCGAGGCCAAGAAGTTCTACGAAGTGCAGAAACATATCGTGCTGACCGGCCACATCGTCGACCACCTCAACACGGTGGTGGCGGGCGCGCTCTGGAAGAAGCTCAGCGACGAGGACAAGAAGATCTTCACCGACGTCGCCCAGGAGGCGGCTGCGAAAGCGACCGCTGAGATCAAGCAGAACGAGGCCAAGCTGGTTTCCTTCTTCAAGGAGAAGGGACTGACCGTGACCGAGGTCGACAAGAACGAGTTCCGCGACATCGTGCTGAAGAACGTTGCGTTCGAGACCTTCGGTTATCGCAAGGCCGACTGGGAACGCATTCAGGCGGTGAAATAACCGAGACCCTCATGGTGAGGAGCGCGAAGCGCGCTCCGGACGATGCTTCGCATCGCCGGGCGAACCATGAAGGCCCGGATGTCGCTCGGGCGTCGCCCGAGGCCATCCTTCGAGACGCTTGCTTCGCAAGCTCCTCAGGATGAGGAGCGGAGTTCGTAGAATTAAGTCGTCGTTCCGGGTTCGGCTCTTCGAGTCACCCCGGAATGACGATTAAGAGGTTGAGGAGTAACCCCATGTCCACCGCCGAAATACACCGGCAGATCACCGGGGACGAGATCGCCCACACCTTCGAGGAAGAGGCGGTGCCGAAGGTCGATCTCGGCGTCTACGCTTTCGAGGACTGGGTGGCGCTGGTGATCTTCTGGGTGATGGCGCTTGCTGTCTTCCTCCAGTTCTTCACCCGCTACGTCCTCAACGACAGCTATGCCTGGACCGAGGAGATCGCGACCTACTGCCTGATCGGCGTGGTCTTCATCGGCTCCTCGATGTGCGTGCGGCTGTCGCGGCACATCCAGGTCGATCTGATCTACCGCTATCTGCCGCATGTCGTGGCGCGCGCGCTGGCGACCGCGATCGACCTGATCCGGATCGCCTTCTTCGGCTACGCCATCAAGCTGGTCTGGGTCTACATCCAGATCATCGGCGACGAGTCGATGACCACGATCAATCTGCCCAAGGACTACGTCTATTACGCCGTGCTGGCGGGCTTCGTGCTGATGTTCGTGCGCTCGGTGCAGGTGGCCATCCAACATTCGCGACAGGGCTATTCGATCCTCGAACGTCCCGGCGCCTACGACGGTTTTGAGGGGTAAAGTTATGTTGCTGTTGCTTGGAGGCTTCCTCGTCCTGATGCTGCTCGGCGTTCCCGTGGCGATCGCCATGGCCGCGTCGTCGCTGCTCTACATCCTGGTCAGCGGCGTGACGCCCGATGTCACGCTGGCGCAGCGCATGATCGCCGGCGTCGAGAGCTTTCCGCTGCTCGCGGTGCCGTTCTTCATCCTGGCCGGCAATCTCATGAACATCGCCGGTGTGACCGGCCGCATCTACAAATTCGCGGTCGCGCTGGTCGGCTGGATGCGCGGCGGCCTTGGTCACGTCAACATCATCGGCTCGGTGATCTTCTCCGGCATGTCCGGCACCGCGATCGCGGATGCCGCCGGTCTCGGCACCATCGAGATCAAGGCGATGAAGGACCACGGCTATTCCACCGAGTTCTCCGTCGGCGTCACCGCGGCCTCAGCCACGCTCGGGCCCATCATCCCGCCGTCGCTGCCCTTCGTGATCTACGGCATGATGGCGAACGTCTCGATCGGTGCGCTGTTCCTGGGCGGTGTCATTCCCGGCATCGTCATGACGCTGCTGATGATGGCCACGGTCACCTATTTCGCGCACAAGAACAAATGGGGCAGCGACACGCCGTTCTCCTGGCCGCAGCTCGGCTCGGCCGGCCTCGAGATCGCCATCGTGCTGGCTTTCCCGCTCGCGATCTGGCTGATGGTGCTGGCCGGCATGTCGACCAACATGGCCGTTGTCATCGGCCTCGGCGCGCTGCTCGCGATCGACTGGTACTTCGACTTCTCTGCGGTGATGGCGCTGATGGCGCCGGTCATCCTGATCGGCGGCATGACGCTCGGCTGGTTCACGCCGACCGAGGCCGCGGTCGCCGCCGTGATCTGGTCGCTGTTCCTCGGCCTCGTCCGCTACCGCACGATGACCTTGAAGACCGTGGCGAAGGCGACCTTCGACACCATCGAGACCACGGCCTCGGTGCTGTTCATCGTCACGGCAGCCTCGATCTTCGCCTGGCTGCTGACGGTGTCGCAGGCAGCCCAAATGCTCTCGGACTGGATGCTCAGCATCACCCACAACAAATGGGTGTTCCTGGCGCTCGCCAACGTCCTGATCCTGTTCGTCGGCTGCTTCATCGACACCACCGCGGCGATCACCATCCTGGTGCCGATCCTGCTGCCGATCGTGCTCAAGCTCGGCATCGATCCGATCCATTTCGGCCTGATCATGACGCTGAACCTGATGATCGGCCTGTTGCATCCGCCGCTCGGCATGGTGCTGTTCGTGCTCGCCCGCGTGGCCAAGCTCTCGGTCGAGCGCACGACGGTCGCGATCCTGCCCTGGCTGGTGCCGCTGATGGTCGCGCTGATCGCGATCACCTACATTCCCGAACTGACCCTCTGGCTGCCTAAATACATGGGACTCTCCAAATGACCTCCACCGCTCTCGCCGCAACCCTGTTCGGCCCCGAAGATCTGCGCATGATCGAGCATCCGCTCGACAAGCTCGCTGATGGCATGGTGCGCATCCGCTTCGGCGCCGGCGGCATCTGCGGCTCCGACATGCATTATTTCCGTCATGCCCGGACCGGCGATTTCGTCGTGAAGTCGCCACTCGTGCTCGGCCACGAGATCTCCGGCGAGGTCGTGGAGATCGCAGGTTCCGCAGCGAACCTGAAGGTCGGCGACCGTGTCGCCGTCAATCCGTCGCGCTGGTGCGGCCATTGCGTCGCCTGCCGCGAGGGACGGCCCAATCTCTGCGAGAACATCTACTTCATGGGCTCGGCCTCGAAGACGCCGCACATGCAGGGCGGCTTCGCCAATTATTTCGACGCGGTCCCCGCGCAATGCGTGAAGATCCCCGACCACGTCTCCTATCAGGCCGCGGCGCTGGCCGAGCCGCTCGCGGTCTGCCTGCATGCGGTGGCGCGCGCCGGCAACATCGAGGGCAAGCGCGGCATCATCTTCGGTGCCGGCCCGATCGGGCTTTTGACCATGCTCGCCGCACACCGCGCCGGTATGGCCGACATCACGGTGGCGGACATCGCGCCGGCGCCGCTCGCCTTTGCGACCCGGCTCGGCGCCTCTCACGTCGAGAACGTCTCGAGCGGCGAGGAAGRACTGAAGGCACAGGCCGCATCGCGTCCCTATGACGTCGCGTTCGAGGTCTCGGGCACCGCCGCGGGCCTTGCCAGCGCGATCGGCATTGTCAGGCGCGGCGGCATTGTGGTGCAGATCGGCAATCTGCCGGGCGGCCAGATTCCGACGCCGTCGAATGCGGTGATGGCCAAGGAGATCGACCTGCGCGRCTCGTTCCGCTTCGGCTTCGAGTTCATGACCGCAGTGGAACTGATCGGCGCCGGCAGCGTCGACGTGCTGTCGCTGGTCACCGCCGAGCGGCCGCTGTCGACCGCGCCGGACGCACTGCGGCTGGCGCTCGACCGCTCGCAGAGCGTCAAGGTCGTGCTGACCGCGAACTGATTCTTTGTTTTGACGCGTTTCTTCACGCGAACCGGTATCCACTTCGCTCGAAAACGCTTTAGGAGAATTTCGATGATGCTCGAGGGATGGCGCTGGTACGGTCCGGATGATCCGGTGTCTTTGGACGATGTCAGGCAGGCCGGGGCGACGGATATCGTCTCGGCGCTGCATCAGGTGCCGATCGGCGAAGCCTGGACACGCAAGGCGGTCGAGGAGCGCAAGAACTTCATCGAGCATGGCCAGCCCGGCCGCTCGCAACTGACCTGGTCGGTGGTGGAGTCGATTCCGATCCCCGACGACGTCAAGCGGCTCGGGGCCAACGCGACGGCCTCGATCGAGGCGTGGATCGCGAGCCTCGAAGCGGTGGCCGCGGCCGGCATCAAGATCATCTGCTACAATTTCATGCCGGTGGTGGACTGGTGCCGCACCGATCTGGAGTGGGAGCTGCCGAACGGCGCCCGCGCCATGCGCTTCGACCAGGACCGCTTTGCCGCGTTCGAGCTGCATATCCTGAAGCGTCCCGCCGCCGTTCAGGAGTATTCGCCCGAGCAGCAGGCTCGCGCCAAAAAGCTGTTCGAGAAGATGAGCCAGGCCGATATCGACTACCTCGTCATGGTCATCGCTAGCGCGCTGCCGGGCTCGACCACCGAGCCGATGACCATCCCGCAATTCCGCGACCGGCTGGAGACCTATCGCGACATCACGCCAAAGATCCTGCGCCGGCATCTCGCCGAGTTCCTGGGCCGCGTCACGCCGGTCGCCGAGCAACTTGGCGTCTCCCTGACGCTGCACCCGGACGATCCGCCGCGCCCGCTGTTCGGCCTGCCGCGCATTGCCTCGACCGCCGACGACTATCAGGCGCTGTTCGATGCCGTGCCATCCAAGGCCAACGGCATCTGCCTGTGCACCGGCTCGCTCGGCGTGCGCGCCGGGAACGATCTGCCCGCGATGGCCGAGCGCTTCGGCCCGCGCATTGCGTTTGCGCATCTGCGCGCGACCAAGCGCGAGGCCGACGGCCTGTCCTTCTACGAGTCCGACCATCTCGACGGTGACGTCGACATGGTCGCGGTGCTGAAGGCGCTGTTAAAGGAGAACGCGCGGCGTTCGCCCGACAAGAGAATCGTGTTCCGTCCCGACCACGGCCATCGTATGCTCGACGATCTCGCCGCCACCAAGCGCACCAATCCCGGCTACACCGCGATCGGCCGCCTGCGCGGCCTCGCCGAACTCCGCGGCGCGATCAGGGCGATCGAGCATCGATAGGAGACCGGCGGCGCCATCAGGCGAGAGATCGCCGCGATGGCGGCCGCTGACAGCATCAGCGGCGCGATGGCAAGATGATCGTCGCGCAGAGCATGCCGCGAGCGGAGTTGAGAAATGCGCCTGACACAGTGTCATAATTTCCACGATTTCCGGCGGCTGGCGCGCCGCCGACTGCCCGGTCCGATCTTCGACTATATCGACGGCGCGGCCGACGATGAGACCACCCATCGCCGCAACAGCGCGAGCTTCGAGCATTGCGACCTTCTGCCCAACGTGCTGCGCGGCGTGCAGGACGTCGATCTCTCGGTCACCATCATGGGCCAGAAGCTCGCGCTGCCGTTCTACTGCTCGCCGACCGCCCTGCAGCGCCTGTTCCATCATGAAGGCGAGCGTGCCGTCGCCGCTGCCGCGGCGAGCTACGGCACCATGTTCGGCGTCTCCTCGCTGGGCACGGTGTCGCTCGAGGAATTGCGCAAGGCCCACGACACGCCGCAGGTCTATCAATTCTATTTCCACAGGGATCGCGGTCTCAACCGCGCCATGATGCAGCGCGCCAGGGACGCGGGCGTCGAGGTGATGATGCTGACGGTCGACAGCATCACCGGGGGAAATCGCGAGCGCGATCTGCGCACCGGCTTCAGCATTCCCTTCCGTCTGACGCCTGCGGGCATGTTGCAGTTCGCGATCAAGCCGATGTGGGGTATCCAGTATGTCAGCCACGAAAAATTCAGGCTCCCGCAACTGGAGGAGCACGTCGACATGAGCGGCGGCGCCATGTCGATCGGCCGCTACTTCACGGAAATGCTGGATCCCGCGATGAATTGGGACGATGTCGCGGAGATGGTGCGGACCTGGAACGGCCCGTTCTGCCTGAAGGGGATCATGTCGGTGGAAGACGCGCGCCGCGCGGTCGATATCGGCTGTGCCGGGATCGTCCTTTCCAATCATGGCGGCCGCCAGCTCGACGGCTCCCGCTCGGCTTTCGATCAACTCGCCGAAATCGTCGATGCCGTGGGCGACCGCATCGACGTGATGATGGACGGTGGCATCCAGCGCGGAACCCATATCCTGAAAGCGCTGTCGCTCGGGGCCAAGGCGGTCGGGCTTGGACGATACTATCTCTATCCGCTCGCCGCCGCCGGCCGGCCCGGCGTCGAACGGGCCCTCGGCCTGCTGCGGGCCGAGCTCGTGCGCGATATGAAGCTGATGGGATGTACGTCGATCAGCCAGCTATCGCGCGCCAATCTGCGCTTTCGGCCGGGGTAGCGCGCGGTGATCGTTCGGCCTCAATAGCAGGCAGCCATCGCGCCGAGCTTCGGATAGAGCAGGTCGATCGCGGCGATCTCGCTTTTCATCTGCGCGATGATCCAGTCGCGGATCTCGGCGGCGATGGGGCGCATCGGACGGTTGCGCGGCGGCAGGAATTCGCAGATGCGCCGCGTGGTGGTGAGCGTCTCGGAGGCCGGCACGAGCGCGCCGGTCAGGAGCCAGTGCGAGGCCACCGTCAGCCAGCCGAGTGCGATGCCCTGGCCCAGCAGGGCGGCCTGCATCACGACGGCATAATCGGTGAAGCTCAGCGCCTTGGCCGCGCCGCGGCGGCCGGTCAGAAGCGAGGTGTAATCCGCCGCCCAATCGCCCGGCGTCTCGGCGAGGCGAATGATGGTGTTGCCTTCAGCGGGATCGGTCTCGCCGAGATAGCCAGGGCTGCACATCGGCAGCATGACTTCCTTCATCACCAGCGTGCCGCCGGATGACGGCTCGTCGCGGTCACGGAATCGCATGCCGAGGTCGACATTCTCCACCGGCCCGCGTAGCGCGCCGGAGATCAGCTGGAAGCGCAGATCGACCTCGGGAAACTGCTTCTGGAGCTTGTCGATGCGCGGCATCAGCCAATGCGTGGTGAAGGCGGAGGAGACCGACAGCGTCACCGTCTCGGTGCCCTTGCGGCGCCGCTCGATCTCGACGAGCCCGGTCTCGATGCTGCGAAAGCCTTCGAGCACGCGGCGATAAAGCAGCTCGCCTTCCTCGGTGAGCACCGCGCGCCCCGCAGTGCGGTCGAACAGGCGGACGCCGAGATGCTCCTCGAACTGTCCGAGCATGCGGCTTACCGCCGGCTGCGTGACGTTGAGCTCGGCTGCTGCCGCCGTGAAACTGCCATTGCGCGCCGCTGCGTCGAAGACGAACAGGGCGTTACTGGAGGGCAGCATCCGGCGTAGCTCGGGCATAACGCCATGTTATGGACGCGGTGAGAATTTGGCAATTGCCGAGTTTTGCCAAGTCTGGTGTCATTGGCATCACAGCCTAAAGACAGGGCTTGCGAACGAAGATTTGGTGCGGTGCACGCTTCGGCCGTGAGTGCTCAAAATTCCTGTCTATAAAGCAGGCTTATGGCGCGCAGTGAGGCACGCCATTGCAGGGAACGAGGCGAGGTCGATCGTTGGACAAACGAGCGGAAAGCGTCGAGATCAGGTCCGCGAGCAAGGCGTATGGCCCCGTTCGCGCTCTCGACGACGTTTCGCTCAATGTCGGCGCCGGCGAATTCGTCTCGCTGCTCGGGCCCTCCGGCTCCGGCAAGACCACGCTGCTTGGAATTCTCGGCGGCTTCATCCTGCCATCGAGCGGAACCATCCTGTTCGGCGGTCGTGACGTCACCTGGATGCCGCCGCACAAGCGCGACATCGGCGTGGTGTTCCAGAACTACGCGCTGTTCCCGCATATGAGCGTCGGCGAGAACGTCGCCTTTCCCCTGCGCGCACGGCGCCTGCCGCAAGCGAGCTGGCCCGACAAGGTGCGCGCGGCGCTCGCGATGGTCGGTCTCGCCGGCTATGAAGAGCGCGGCATCGCGCAGCTCTCCGGCGGCCAGCGCCAGCGCGTGGCGCTGGCGCGTGCGATGATCTTCGAGCCGCGCCTGATCCTGATGGACGAGCCGCTCTCTGCGCTCGACAAGCAGCTCCGCGAATCCATGCAGATCGAGCTGCGCGCGCTGCACCGGCGCATCGGCGCCACCATCATCTACGTTACCCACGACCAGCGCGAGGCGCTGACCATGAGCGACCGCGTCGCCGTGATGAAGGACGGCCGGCTGATCCAGATCGACGCGCCCGAGCGGCTGCACGATCATCCCGCGGATTCCTTCGTCGCGAGCTTCATCGGGGAAGCGACGATGCTGCCGGTTCGCCGCGTCGATGCCTCCAGCGTCGCGCTCGGCAATGCGCTGCTGCGCAGCGCCCGTGCCATTCCCGATGGCGATGCCTTGATGCTGGCCGTGCACAGCGAAAAGCTCCTGATCGACGACGGCGCGCAGGATGCCGCCTGCAACCGGCTGACCGGAACGGTCACCGACATCGTCTACCAGGGCGAGAGCCTGCGCATCTTCCTGGCGCTCACCGATGGCATCGCGCTCAGCCTGCGCCAGCCGAGCTATCACCAGGCCTACAGCCGCATCCCGCCGCTCGGCGGCAGCCTCACCGTGACCCTTCACCCCGAGGACACCATCGTTGTCCCCAGGGCGGGGGACTGAACTCAAGCCCTGTTCAACCGAGAGAAGAAACCAAAGATGTCGTCAGCAGCCTCGTTCAGCAATTTCAAGGTTCTCACCTTCGACGTCGTCGGCACCTTGATCGATTTCGAGACCGGCGTGCTCTCCGCGGTGCGCAAGATCTCCGGCAAGTCGCCGGCCGAGCTCAGCGACGAGCAGATCTTCGAGCCCTACAAGCGCGGCCGCGACAAGCATTATGAGCGCTCGAGCGAGGCGATGTTCCACGTCTATCGCCATCTCGCCAAGGAGCTCGGGCTTCCCTCCGACGATGCGTCCTGCGATGTGTTCCAGCTTTCGGTGCTGCGCTGGGGGCCGTTCGCGGATTCGGTCGAGGCGCTGAAGCGCCTGCGCACGAAATTCCGGCTGGTCGCGATGACCAATGCCGACCGCGTCGCGCTCTCCTGCTACGCGCACGCGCTCGGCAATCCCTTCGACGACACCGTCTGCGCCGACGATACCGGCGTTGCCAAGCCGAACCCGGAGTTCTTCGCCTACAACAAGGGACGCCAGTCAGCTTTCGGCTACAAGCAGTCCGACATCCTGCACGTCGCGCAGAGCCAGTACCACGACATCGGGATCGCGCGAAAGCTCGGCTACAAGGTGTGCTGGATCGAGCGCCGCCAGGGCATCGGCGGGTTTGGCGGCACGCCGGCGGTGGAGACGCTGACCAAGCCGGACTTCCACTTCCCGACGCTGAAGGCGCTGGCGGACGCGGCGATCGGGCCGGCGTAAGGCATGAGCGGCGGCATGACACGGGACTGGAGCGCATTGCCATCGGCCAACTCGCTGTGGGAAGCCACGGCGGAGCCGGCGCGCGCGTTTCCCGTGCTGTCGGGCGAGCAACAGGCGGATGTGGTGATCATCGGTGCAGGCTACACGGGCCTGTCCGCCGCGCACCACATCGCCAAGAGCGGCCTGTCGCCGGTCGTGCTGGAGGCGAACCGTCCCGGCTGGGGCGCAAGCGGCCGCAACGGCGGGGTGATCACCGCAAAATTCCGCCTGTCGTTCCGCGAGATCGACGCCGCCCATGGCCGCGCCATGGCGCAGCGCATGTACGAGATCGCGCATGAATCGACTGACATGGTCGAGGAGCTGGTGTCCGAATTCGGCATCGCCAGCGCGGCGCTGACGCGCACGGGCCAGGTCAAGGCCGCGCATAACGAGACGACGCTGAAAGCCGCGATCGACGAAGCCAACTGGATGACGCGCGAGATGGGCTCCGCCGAGGTCCGCATCCTCGACAAACATGGCGTACGCGACGAGACCGGCTCGGACATTTTCGTCGGCGGCGTGCTCAATCCCGGCTCCGGCGGCATTCATCCGCTGAACTATCTGCGCGGGCTCGCCGATGGCGTCGCGCGCCGTGGTGTTCCGATCTTCCAGGAGTCGCCGGTGGTCAAACTCCGGCGTGAGAACGGCGGCATCGTCGCCGAGACGCCGCAAGGCGCGGTGCGCGCGAAACAGGCGATCATCGCCACCAACAGCTACTCCGATCTCACCAGCGCGACCGCGCACATGCAGCGCACGCTGATCCCGTTCCGCAGCGCCCTGGTCGCGACCGAGCAGCTGCCGCGCAATCTCGCGGGCAAGCTGATGCCGACGGGTCGGACCTACACCGAGACCAAGCGCATGATGCGCTGGTTCCGCATGGTCGACAATCGCGTCATCTTCGGCGGGCGCGGTGCTTTCGGCAAGCAGGACTCGCAAGCTGCCTTCGACGCCTTGCGCAAGGCGATGGTCGGCATCTTCCCGGATCTTGCCGATGTGCCGCTCGCCTACAAATGGTCGGGCCTCGTCRCGATGACGCTGGACTCGGTGCCGCATATCGGCCGGCTCGACGACCGCACGCTGGTCTCGATGGGCTACAACGGCGCGGGTGTTGCGATGTCGAGCCTGATGGGCCGCTATCTCGCCGCCTTCGTGCGCGGCGAGACGCCCGAGGTCGGGCTGCTCGATATCAGGCGCATGAAGACGATCCCGTTCTATCCGCTGCGCGAGCCCGCCGTGCGCATGGTCGCCGGCTGGTACCAGTTTCTCGATGCGATCGGTCAGTGAGATTATTTGGTGATGGAGGAGGCGAGGATGATGACGACACGCAATTTTGGATTGGGCTGTGCAATGCTGGGCGCAATCGGATTTACCACTGCGGCGAGCGCCGCCGAGCAGATCACCTTCGTCTCGCAAGGCGGCGCCTATCAGGCGGCGCAGACGGTGGCGATCCTCGATCCCTCCGCCAAGAAGCTCKGCATCACCATCAACCAGGACTCCATCCCGGACGCCTGGCCCGCGATCAAGACGCAGGTCGGCAGCGGCAAGCCGATCTGGGACGTCGTCGACACCCCGACCGGCAACTGCCTGCGCGGCGGCGAGCAGGGGCTGATCGAGAAGCTCGACTTTTCGAAGATTCCAAACGGCGCGGCGATGCCGGAGGCCTATCGCAGTCCCTATTCGGTGTCGTACGAGTTCTATTCCAGCGTGCTGTCCTACAGCCAGAAGACCTTCCCGAAGGACGCGCCGAACAGTTGGGCCGATTTCTGGGACGTGAAGAAATTTCCCGGCCGCCGCGCGCTGCGCAACCATCCGTTCGCGACGCTCGAGGCCGCGCTGATGGCCGATGGCGTTGCGCCCGACAAGCTCTACCCGCTCGACGTCGACCGCGCCTTCAAGAAGCTGGAAGAGATCAAGCCGCACATCACCGTGTGGTGGACCTCAGGCGCGCAGTCGGCGCAGCTCCTCAATGACGGCGAGGTCGACATGGAGATGGCCTGGAACGGCCGCGTCAGCGCGGTGGCCAAGGAGGGTGCAAAGGTCTCCTTCACCTACAACCAGGGCGTCCTTCAGAGCACCTCGCTCTGCATCCTCAAGGGCGCGCCGAATCTGGAGACGGCAGTCAAATTCGTCAACGAGGCCGTCGATCCCGTGCACCAGGCCAATCTGCCGCTCCACATCGACTACGGTCCGGGCAATCCGAAGGCGTTCGAGACCGGCGTGATCAAGCCCGAGCGCGCCGCGCAACTGCCGAGCGAGCCGGCGAATGCGGCCAAGCAGGCGCTGATGTCCTACGCCTGGTGGTCCTCGCCCGCGGGCGAGGCCGCCGAGAAGCGCTGGGCGTCGTTCATGCAGAAGTGAGCGAGGTCAGCCTTGGCGACATCCATGCCAGATTCCTCCCAAAAGCATCAGCGCCGCGAGCATGCGCTGATGCTGGCATTGGTGTCGCCGGCGCTGCTCGTGATTCTTCTCCTGATCGTACTGCCGGTCGGCTGGCTCGCCTGGCAGTCGATCTACCATGACGGCTTCACGCTGGAGAACTATCGCCGGGTCTTCACCGAAGACATCTACTGGCGCAGCTTTGCGCTGACCTTCGAGATCAGCCTCGCCGTCACCGTGATCGCGCTGCTGCTCGGCTATCCCGTGGCCTATCTCGCCAACGCAGTGCCGAAAGGGTGGAGCATCCTGATCCTGTCGCTGGTGGTGCTGCCGTTCTGGACGTCCGTGCTGGTCCGCGCCTATGCCTGGCTGGCGCTGCTCCAGCGCACCGGCGTGATCAACCAGCTCCTGCGCTATCTCGATGTCATCTCCGAGCCGCTCGCGCTGGTGCATAACACGTTCGGCACGGTGGTTGCGACCGTGCACATCCTGCTGCCGTTCATGGTGCTGCCGCTCTATGCCACCATGCAGAAGATCCCCGGTGATTTGATGCAGGCCGGCGCGAGCCTGGGGGCGAGCCCGTCGCTCACCTTCTTCCGGGTGTTCCTGCCGCTGTCGCTGCCGGGCGTGCTCGCCGGCTGCACCATGGTGTTCGTGCTCTGCCTCGGCTTCTACATCACGCCGGAATTGCTCGGCGGCGGCCGCACCGTGATGGTGTCGATGCTGGTGAGCCGCAATGTCGAGCTCTACAACCAGTTCGGCGCCGCGAGCGCGGTCGCCGTGGTGCTGCTCCTCAGCGTGCTCCTGATCTTCTTCGCCGTCAGCCGCTTCATCTCGCTCGATCGCGTGTTGGGGCAGAAATGACGCGCACTTCGCCCGCACGGATTGTCCTCTACGTGATCAGCGCGCTGGTGCTGGTCTATCTGATCCTGCCCGTGCTGATCATCGCGCCGATCTCGTTTTCCAGTGCGCGCTTCCTGACGTTCCCGCCGCCGTCGTTCTCGCTGCGCTGGTACCAGCAATATTTCGCCAATCCGGCCTGGATGCAGGCGACGCGGGTGACGCTGACGGTCGCGTTCTTCACGGTCCTGATCGCAACGCCGTGCGGGGTCGCGGCGGCCTACGCGATCAGCCAGTCGAAGCTGCGCATCATGCGCATCATCCACATGGCGCTGCTGCTGCCGCTGGTGGTGCCGATCATCATCACTGCGGTCGGCATCTTCTTCGTCTATGCAAAGGTCGGCCTGGTCGCGACCATGCCCGGCCTCGTGCTGGCGAATGTGATGCTGGGCCTGCCCTACGTCGTCATCTCGGTGCTCGCGGGCTTGCAGAGCTTCGATCCGGCGCAGGAGATGGTGGCGCGCAGCCTCGGCATGAACCGCCTGCGCAGCTTCTTCGCGGTGACGCTGCCGCAGATCAAGTCCAGCGTGGTCGCGGGCGGCATCTTCGCCTTCATCTCGGCGATGGACGAGACCATCGTCGCGCTGTTCATCTCCGGCGGCCAGTATCAGCCGCTGACCAAGCGCATGTTCACCGCGCTGCGTGACGAGATCGACCCGACCATCGCCGCGATCTCGACGCTGATGACGGTGGCGTCGTTCATGCTGGTGCTGCTGGCGAGCACGCGGGGCAAGAAGGGCGGGTGAGGGGGGCTCCGGCCTCCGCCGTCATCACCCGCGAAAGCGGGTGATTCAGTATTCCAGAGACGGTAGTGGTTCCTCGATAGGCCGCAGCGTACTGGATTCCCCGCCTGCCGCCTACGCTAAAGCTTCGGCGCCCCTGGACCGCAGCCCCGGCGAAGCCTTGGCGTAGCCGGGTCGCGGGGAATGACAGCAAGTGTGCGGCTAAGCCTTCGCTCCCAGCCACGCCAGGATCATCTCCACGATCTGCGTCCGGCTCTTTGCCAGCACCCTGGGCTCGCTGAGGTCGCGGTCGAACAGGGCGCCGAAGGTGTGGCGGTTGGCGACGCGGAAGAAGCAGTAGGAAGAGATGGCGAGGTGAAGGTCGATGGCGTCGACGTCGTCGCGGAAGACGCCTTCGCCGCGTCCGCGCTCGAGGATGCCGTCGAGCGTCGCGATCACGCTGGCGTTGAGCTGGCGCAGTTGCAAATTCTGCTTCAGGTGCTTGCCGTGGTGGATGTTCTCGATGCTGACGAGGCGGATGAAGTTCGGATTGCGCTCGTCATGGTCGAAGGTGGCCTCGATCAGCCGGCGCAGTCCTTCGCGGGCGTCGCAGCTTTCGATGTCGAGCTGGTCTTCCAGCGCGCGGATGCTGCGATAGGCCTCCTCCAGCACCGCGAGGTAGAGCTGCTCCTTGCCGCCGAAATAGTAATAGATCATCCGCTTGGATGTGCGCGTGCGCGCCGCGATCGCATCGACGCGGGCGCCGGAATAGCCCTCCGAGGCGAATTCGGCCATCGCCACTTCGAGGATGTCGCGCTTGGTGCGCTCGGGGTCGTTGGTGCGCTTCGATGGGGGCGGCATACGCTCGAGCATCACTGTTTCTCCCGCCAGTTTCCACGGATCACCTTGAAGGTGAAGGCAAATTTCACCCGTCTGGGCACTGATCCAATGCGTATTGCATAAACGTACTAGTTCGTACATCATCGCTCCAGACCAAAGTTGCGGCAACCAGAACCAGAAAACGCGCGCGAGGCGATCTGCCTGACGCGAACCGCACCGGCCACATGGGGAGGAGCTTTCAATGACGTTGACGTCAACCGCACCGCTGCGCGCATCATCCAGCGCGGAAGCCACGCCGAACAAGCTGCCGAAGCGCGCCGCGCTGGTCAGCTTCGTCGGCAGCATGCTCGAATACTACGACTTCTTCATCTACGGCACCGCGGCGGCGCTGATCTTTCCAAAAGTGTTCTTCGCCAATGTCGATCCCTCGACCGCGACGCTGCTCGCGTTGCTCTCCTTCGGCATCGGCTATATCGCCCGGCCCGTGGGCGCCGTCATCCTCGGCCATTTCGGCGACCGTATTGGCCGCAAGACGGTGCTCTTGTTCACGCTGGTTCTGATGGGCGGCTCGACGCTGGCGATCGGCCTGTTGCCGGATGCCAAGACGATCGGCAACGCCGCGCCTGTCATCCTGACGCTGCTCCGCCTGTTGCAGGGCCTGTCGGCTGCCGGCGAGCAGAGCGGAGCCAACTCGCTGACGCTGGAGCATTCCGCCAATTCGAACCGCGCCTTCTTCACGAGCTGGACCTTGAGCGGCACCCAGGCCGGCGCGATCCTTGCAACACTGGTGTTCATCCCGGTGTCGAGTCTGCCGGAAGACCAGTTGTTGAGCTGGGGCTGGCGCATTCCGTTCCTGCTCTCCGCGCTCGTGCTGCTGGTCGCCTACCTGGTGCGGAGGACCATGCCGGAAACGCCCGTCTTCGAAGACATCAAGGACAAGGCGCAGGTGGCGCGCTTCCCCGTCGTTACGCTCATGCGCGACTACTGGCCGGACGTGCTGCGCGTCATCGTCTGCGCGCTGATCGCGACCGTGAGCACGATGACCGCGGTATTCGCGCTCGGCTATGCCACCAGCAAGTTCGGCGTCGCCCGCCCGACCATGCTGTGGGCCGGCGTGCTCGGCAATGTCACCGCGCTGATCACCCAGCCGCTGTGGGCGCTGCTGGCCGACAGGATCGGCCGCAAGCCGGTGTTCATCGGTGGCGTGCTCGGCTGTGCGGTGCTGGTGTTCCCGTATTTCATGCTGGTGACATCGGGGAATACGCCGGCGATCTTCGCCGCGGCGATGATCCTCTCGGGTGTCATCTACGCCGCGCCGAACGCGATCTGGCCGTCGTTCTATGCGGAGATGTTCGACGCGCGCGTGCGTTACTCCGGCACGGCGATCGGCACGCAGCTCGGCTTCCTCGCCGCCGGCTTCACGCCGCTGGTGAGTGCGAGCCTGGTCGGCGAGGGGCCGAACGGCTGGATCCCCGTGGCAATCTTCGTTGCCTGCTGCTGCGTGATCTCGGCGGCATCTGCGGCAACCGCGCGCGAAACCCTCAATGTCGACATCGCCGATCTCGGCAAGCGGCACGCCTGAGTCGGGATGAGTGAAAGTCGCATGTTGACCAACGCAGTTTCGACCACGAGCGGGCCGATCATCGGCGCCGAGCAGAACGGCTTACGCGTGTTCAAGGGCGTGCCGTTCGCGACCGCGCGGCGTTTTGCCAGGGCGACACCGCCGCTCGCGTGGACGGAGCCGCGCCGATGCACGGACTACGGCGCTTACGCGCCGCAGCCCGGCCACCTCGATCATGCTGACGAGGAATCCTGTCTCAGCCTGAACATCTGGGCGCCGGCGGCGGATCACCCGCTGCCGGTCAAGTTCTTCATCCATGGCGGCGCCTTCGTCACCGGCGGCGGCGCCGATTATGACGGCTCCTTCCTCGCCGCCCACGGTCCGGCCGTCATTGTCACCATCAACTACCGGCTCGGGCCGCTCGGCTTTCTGCAACTGCATCGCTACGGCCTCACCGAAGCCAACAACCTCGCGCTCCAGGATACGCTCGCGGCGCTCGATTGGGTCCGTGCCAACATCGCGAATTTCGGCGGCGATCCGGATGCGATTACGCTGTCGGGACAATCCGCCGGCGCCTCCATGGTGATCGCGCTCGCAACCCTGCCGCATGCACGAAGCAAGTTTATCCGTGCCCTCGCGCTGAGCGCGCCTGGGCGCAACATCATGAGTGCGGGGCACGCCGACGATGTCGCGCGCCACGTGCTCGAGGAGCTCGAGCTTGCGCGCGATCCCAGCGCGATTGCGTCCGTGCCGCTGCCAAAGCTGTTCGCGGCGGTAGAGCGCGTCGGACGCAGGCTCGCGGACGAGACGGACGCAGGCACCGTGTTCGGTCCGGTGCTCGACGGGACCGTGATCGCGTGCGAGCCGCGCGACGTCTTCGCCGACGAAACTTTGCGCGACATTCCGCTCTGGCTCGGCTCCTGCCGCGACGAGATGGTGATGTTCCTGAAGAGCATGCCGCCGGCCGCGATGATCCGCACCACCGAGCGACAAGTGCGCGCGACGTTCGGCGATGCCGGCTGGTGCCGGCTGCTATCGTATTATCGCGCCAACGCGCGCCTCGACGAGGATCCGTACGAGGCGCTGTTGTCGGATGCGTTCTGGCATCGCCCCATGGCCGATCTCGCGCGGCGTCATGCTGCGGCAGGCGGCGCGGTGTGGTTGAGCCGGTTCGATCATCGCCCGGCGCTGGAGCCGTTCCTGTCGCAGGGACCAACCCATGGCGCGGACAATGCCTGCCTGTGGGCGCATCTGCCTGATTTCATCGATCGGCCGATCCTCAGGCGCAAGGGCGGGCCGATGACCCCGGCCGACATTGATGTCGCGGCGCGGTTTCAGGCGAGCGTCTTGCGCTTCGTCACGACCGGCATGCCGGACGTCGCGCAAGCCTGGCCGCAGTTCGAGCCGGGCCATGAGCCGCTCGCGATCTTCGGCCAGCCGTTTCACATCGTGCCGCTCAACAACGGCGCGCGCTTCCGCGTATGGGCGGAGCTATCGGCGCAGTCCGGAGCAGCGCAAGCTGTGACTGCGATGTAGCAAGGCAGCACCATGAGATTAGACTCCATGATGCGTCGCCTGAAACACCGAGATGTTGTCGCTTAGCCAATCGGTTACCGGGCGCGGAGCGTGGCCGGTCAACTCGCGAACAGTTGACGTGGTTTCTGCGAGGACCGATTCGTAGAAAAGGCGATCCAGACCGAGCAGCAGGTCGGCGACAAATTCGTTGAGTCCAGACGCCATCAGCTTCTCACGCTGCTCCGCAGGGCTTCGGTGCTGATATGTGACGACACGTCCAAGCAGTCTGGACATTTCACTTGCTATCTCAGGCATGCTGACTGCGGTTGGCCCGGTCAGGTGATAGGCGCGCTGAGAAGTTACGTGCGCGTCGTCGAGAAGGACAGCGAAAGCCGAGTCCGCCACATCGCGTGCGTCGATCAAGTTGACCAATCCATCGCCGGCTGCCCCGCCCCATGCGTCATTGGCGACTGGAGCGCCAGCCCGTGCCAGGATATCGACGAAACTCGATGGCCGCAAAACCGTGAAGCCTACGTCGCAGGCCGCAAGATGCGCCTCAATTTGCGCATGCCAGTCGAACGGATGTAGCCGAGACGGTGGTCCCAACACGGACAATTTGACGATGTGGCCTACGCCGGCGGCCACGGCTACGTCGATCAGCGCAATTTCATTGGCGACTTGCCGGGGGGACGTGCCGTGGGCGAGGAACAGACGGTCAACTCCGCGCAGCGCGTTGTCCAAAGTCGATCGCGCATCGAAGTCCACGGTCGCAGGCGAAACTCCGGACGGCAGACGTCCAGCATCCGACGTGCGGGTCAATGCCACAATCTCAACCGGTTCCGTGAACAGTTTCGAAATCAAGGCGGAGCCCACGCGACCTGTGGCTCCCGCCACCGCAATGCGCGTACGGGCGGCGCTACCCTGGGAGGGGTTGAACATCCGGATAACCTTTCGTATCTTGGAACGATCAGTTCAAAATACTTGGAACGATCGTTCCATGATGTCAAGTGAGAATGGCATGAGTGGAAAACCCCAATTCGATGACGATGCCGTGATCAACTCCGCGATGGATGTGTTTTGGCGTCACGGCTATTCGGCCTCGTCGATCGATCAACTGACGACGGCGATGGGCTTGTCGCGGTCCAGCATGTACAAGCGATTCCAAGACAAGGACGGCCTATTCGGGGAGGTCCTTTCGGCTTACGTCGAGCGCGTCGAGCGGCGCATGAGCGCCGTTCGAGGCGAGACGAAGCGCCAACAGCTTGAAGCGCTGTTGCACGAATTCTTGCCCAGAGCGGGCAAGACGGCGCGGCCCGCTGGATGCATGCTGGCCCGATCGTGCGCTGAGATGGTGGACCTGCCTCCGGCAGGCCAGTCGGTCGCGCGGCAGGGACTTACGCGGCAGCGCGCGATCCTCGGCGGCATTTTACGCGAGGCGGTCGCAAGTGGAGAATTGGCGGCGACAGCGGACATCGAGGGATTGGCGTGGCACTACCTTGGTGTGTTGCAGGCGATAATGAATTTGCCGCAAGCCGGCGCGACTGTCGGCGAGCTTCGCGGTGTCGTAGAACTTGCAATGTTGGCATGGCCGTTCCTCCCGCCCGCGAGCCAATCCAAGCCTACATAGGGGCAGCGGGCGATCGCTCCATGATGATCGTGCGCTCATCGCCATAGTAGCTGTCGCGCACGGCCTTGAACCCGAGCCGGGCGTAGAAGGATTCGGCGGTGACTGAAGATGGGACGGTCAAAAAAGCGATGTTTCGCTCGCGCGCGATGYGTTCGATCTCGGCCATCAGGAACTTGCCGATCCCCTGCGCCTGAACGTCGGGAGCCACGAAGACCGTGCGGACGACGCTTCCGTCAAGGCTCGCCGTTCCAACGACGCGGCCGCCAAGGGCGGCAACAAGGACCGTGCGTTTGCGGATCAGCTCCAGAACGGCGGTCGGGCTGAAGCTATGCTCGACCCGCTCGATGATTTTGTCTGTGTAATCCCTGGCATTTGTCTCGCGCGGTGCGCGCAGAATGACGGCGCTGATTTCGCCGCTATCCTCTTCGCGCGCCGGGCGGATGCTGCAATCTATTGATCCCTCCACCCGCCCGGCAGTCGCTAGCCCTCACTGCATTATCGACGCAGCGATCTTCTCCGCCGACATCAGCACCGGAAAATTGGTGTTGGCGCACGGCACCACGGGGAAGATCGAGGCGTCGACGACGCGCAGGCCCTGAACGCCTTTGACGCGGCCTTGATTATCGACCACCGCCATCGGATCGTCGGCCCGGCCCATGCGGCATGAGCACGAGGCGTGCCACACCCCGATGGTCGCCTTGCGGACGAAGGCTTCCAGCGCATCGTCGTCGTTCATCACCTGGTCGAAGGTGAAACCTTCGACGACGAAATTATCGATCAGGTAGTGGCGCAGCGCCGCCGGCCCGTCCATCAAGGTCGCGGCGATCTTGGTCAGGATCCTGTT
Organism: Bradyrhizobium sp. 2TAF36; assembly: GCF_052114925.1. NCBI lineage: Bacteria > Pseudomonadati > Pseudomonadota > Alphaproteobacteria > Hyphomicrobiales > Nitrobacteraceae > Bradyrhizobium > Bradyrhizobium sp. 2TAF36. Next base: position 22,907 of record NZ_JBFRFR010000002.1, read on the forward strand.
TTTGGTATTGACCACGCCGATCTTGCGCACCTTGTCCGTATAGGCGGCCGGAAACGGCTTGTCCGTCACCGCTTTCACCACGTCGCTCATCTGCACGGCCGCCATCTTGCGGAAGCCGCTCATCAGGCGATCGAGGTCGCGGCGGTCGGACAGCAGATTGAACTCGACAATCGGCTCGGCAGCGGGATCGCGCGAGGCGAGCTTGACCTGTCCGGTCTCGGAATAGGTCTTGTTGACGAAGGTCAGCAGCGAGCCGATCTGCTCGCCGACCGCGTGCCAGGCCGATTTGCTGAGCAGGACGACGAACATGTCGCCCTTCGGTACGCCCGACAGCCCGGATGAATAACGCAGGCCAAGCTGCATGTGGCGCCTGGTGTGCTCGTTCATGCGCGCGCCGCGGCGGACAAAGGACGACAGCGAAATCGAAGGATGATCCATCAGGCGCTGACCGACACCTGCCAGCCCCATCAGGACCGGAATGCCCATATCCTTGAGATGACCGACCGGGCCGATGCCGGCGCGCAGGAGATGCGCCGGCGAATGGATCGCGCCGCTGGACAGGATGATCTCGCGGCCGCGGAATTCCTGTTCCTGTCCGTCGACCATCGCCTTCACGCCGACGCATTGCGTGCCTTCGAACAGCAGCTCCTTGACCTGCGTGTTGGTGGAGATGGTGAGATTGGCGCGCTTGCGCGTGTCACGATCGAGATAACCCATCGCGGCCGAGACACGTTGCTCGGCCTGATTGGAATGCGTCACCGGAAAATAGCCGTCGACGAACTCGCCGTTCTGGTCAGGCACGAACTGATGGCCGGCCTGCTGGAAGGCGTCGGCGAACGCCTGCGAATGCCGAGTCCAGTGTCCACGCGGAATTCTGCGCACCGGAATTCGGCCGTCCTTGCCGTGGTACGGGCCGTCGAAATCGAGGTCGCGCTCGACCTTCTTGAAGAAAGGCAGCACGTCGTTCCAGCTCCAGCCGTCGGCGCCCCGCGCGTCCCATTCATCGTAGTCGGTCGGTGCGCCGCGGTTGGCCATCTGGCCGTTGATCGACGAGCCGCCGCCCAGCACGCGCGCCTGCTCGTATTTGCGCAGGGGAGGACGCGCTTCGTTCGGATTGTTGTGGCTGACGATCTGGGTCGTGACCTTGAGTTCGGTCCAGTGGAAGCGGGGATCGAAATAGGCCGTGCCCGGATAGCTGTCCCTGATCTCGGCGGGCTCGTTGCCGGGCGGTGTGTCCTGTCCGGCCTCGCACAGCAGGACCTTGTTGGCGCTCTTTGCGGAGAGCCGGTGGGCCAGCACGGACCCCGCCGAGCCGCCGCCGACGATAATGAAGTCGTACACGATTGGCGTTTCCTCTTGGTCTTGTCCGGGAAACGTAGCGCGTTATTTTCCCGAGGTCACGTCGGCATTGCCGCGACAGTTCGTAACTCGCATTGCTTGCCTGGCAACCACGATCGTGTAATTCTTCTGCCAGCGCCGATTTGATCCTCAGCTTGCGGGCGCTTCTACAAATGCAGCTAAAGAGACGTAGCTAAATTGACTAGCCAGTCCTGCATCCCCCGCATAGCGAGAACAATCGGCCATTCCGAATGGAAGGGGCCAAATGAGATTTGCTGCCATCGCGGACGTGCATGGGAATCGTCCGGCACTTGAAGCCGTCCTTGCGGACATTGCCATGCTCGGCCTCGACGAGGTCGTGAACCTCGGCGACCACGTCAGTGGCCCGCTCGAGGCAGCCAGGACCGCGGATCTGTTGATGGCGCGAGGCTTTCCGTCGATACGGGGCGATCAGGATCGAATCCTCGTCGAGCTCTGGGAGGCCGGCGGCTCCCCTCGCAGCGATTTCCGTGAGCTCGCGCGCAAGCATTTCGACTGGATGGCGAGCATGCCGTCCACGCTCACCTATAAGGGACGGGTGTTCCTGTGCCATGGATCGCCAAGGGATGACGCTGCGTTCTGGCTCGACCACATCGCGGACGACGGCTGCCCGCGCCCGAGCGGCATCGACGCGATCGAGGCTGAAGCTGAGGGGATCGACGCCGAGATCATCCTGTGCGCCCACACGCACATTCCGCGCGTGGTCCGCCTGAGGGATGGCCGGCTGGTCGTGAATCCCGGCAGCGTCGGCTTGCCCGGTTATGACGGGAAGGTGCCCGTTCCCTACGTGGTCGAGGTCGGTACGCCGCATGCGTGCTACGCGATTCTGGAGCATGCCGGCGCAGGCTGGTCCGCGACGATCCGCTACGTGCCCTATGACACCGCGGCCATGGCCGCACTGGCGCGCAGCAAAGGCATGCTCAACTGGGCAAGCGCGATTGCGACGGGTTGGGTTCAGCGCGAGCAGGCCTGCCGCTAGGCAACAGCAAGACCGTCAGTTCGGACACGGTTGTCCCGCAGCGCCCCACAGGGCCATGTCCTTGACGTGGTCCTCGAAGGTGCCCGGTGGGGTCGTGCGGCCGGCTCCGGGCGCCCATCCGCGCGGGATGAAGCCGTTCAACGATGCGTCGTGCCGCAAATGCGCCAGCAGGCCTACGGCGTCGCGGCCGCCATTGCGCTTGGGGTCCTTCAGCTGCGTACAGATCTCGGCGCCGCTCTTGCCGAACCAGATGAACTCGACCGGCGCCAGCTGCCAGTCGATGCCGGCACGCGGCGGTGACGGCGCCGGGTCGTTCGCCTGGGTGGAGGTCATGTGACAGGTCGAGCAGGCGACCTTCTCGGCCCCGATGCGGCTGTCGCCGCCGTGGATGTTCATGCCGTGCACGCGCGGCCTGGTTTCGCCTGCCGGCGTCCAGATCGGTATGGCCTTGGCGTCGACGTGGCAGTTGGCACAGCGCGGATGGGTCACCACGGCTTCGATCCGCTTCCAGGCCTCCAGACCTTCGGCGCGGCTGACGCTGCCCGGCGGCAAAGCATCCTTGTTCGCCTCGTCCTTGGCCGCGACAATCCCCGTGAGAGCCGCAATTGTCGAAGCGGCGAAAGCGAGTGCAATGAGAGAACTCTTCATGGCTCGTCTCACACGAAATCGATGAACTTGTTGAAAGGCATTTCGCGGATGCGCTGCCCGGTCGCGGCGAAGATAGCGTTGGCGAGTGCAGGGGCGGCTGGCGGAACAGGCGGCTCTCCGACGCCTCTCACCTTGGGATCGTTCTCGAGCCCGCGAACTTCGATGACGGGGCATTGGTAGATCCGCATCGCTTCGTGATGATTGTAGTTGGTCTGCTGCACCGCGCCCTTGGCGTAGGTGAGCTCGCAATTGATGGCGTGGCCGAGGCCCCAGATGACGCCGCCCTGCACCTGGTTCTCGAAGTTGACGGGATCGACCACCTTGCCGACGTCGACAGCGACCCAGACCTTGTCGATCCTGATGCCTCGCTCCGTCTTCGTGACTTCGACGACTTCGGCTGTCGGCGTGCCGAAGGATTCAACGAACGCGACGCCGCGGCCCCTGCCGTTTCCGAGTGGTCCCTTCCAGTCCGACATCTCCGCGACCGTTTCCAGCACCTTGCGATAATGCGGCACGGTGCACATCGCGATGCGCGCCTTCATGGGATCGAGACCCGCCGCGTGGATCAGCTCGTCGATGAAGCTTTCGGTGAAGAAGCCCGATGTCGAGGCGCCGACCGACCGCCACGTGGTGCTAGGCGAAAGTCCTTGCGCCTCGTAGCTTGTGGCCCGGAAATTGGGGATGTCGTAATAGACATTCCACAGGCCGGCAGCCAATTGCCCATCGGGATCCTTCGAGGGTGTGCCCGAACGCTCGAGCAGCCCCTTGAGCGGAGCAGTCGAGGCCAGTTGCAGATCGGCTGCGACGATCTTGCTCTTGTCGATGCTGCCTCGGTGCCGGGCGATCGCAATCTGCCGCGGAATGTCCTGGAGGAAATCCTCCTCGCGCGAGAACACCAGCTTGATCGGCGTTCCCTTCATCTGATTGGCGATCTCGGCGAGAACGCGGACGTTCTCGTACTCGAGACGGTGGCCAAAGCTTCCACCCGTCCACTGATTGTGGAAGGTGATCTGTTCCGGCTTGAGGCCAATCGCCGTCGCCGCGACATATTGCACGAAACGGGGGCTCTGATGGCCGACCCAGATCTCCATCCCCTTGTCGGTGACGAGGCCGATCCCGTTCAACGGCTCGAGCGGCTGATGCCCCACATAGGGCGCGCGATATTCGGCCTCGACAAGCTTGCCCGTCTTCAGCCCGGCTTCGATATCGCCGATCTTCCGCCACTCCTTGCCCAGGAATTCAGGCTTGAACGAGGATTCAAGAACCTTCCAATGATCCGCCTGCTCGGCGGGATAGGCCGAGGGCGCCCACTCGCAAGTGACGGCGTCGACCGCCTTCATCGCGTACCAGCTGTTCGTGGCGATCACCGCGACGCCATTCTTGATTTCCAGGATCTTCTTGACCCCCGGCATCGATCGCGCCTTGCCGGCGTCGTATGACTTCAGGGGCTGGCCCTTGCCAGGGTTCAGCTTGACGGCGGCATACAGCATGCCGTCCATCTTCTGGTCGATGCCGAACTTCAGCTCGCCCAAGACCTTCGCGCGAACGTCGAGGCGCATCATCGGCTTGCCCAGCATGCGCCATTTCGACGGATCGCGCGGCTTGGCATCGAGCACCGGCGGAATCTTTGCGGCGTCCGCGGAGAGATCGACGTAGGCGATCTTGGTGCCGTTGGGCAGGATCACATGGCCTGATTGGGTGCGCAGGTCGGCCACGGCGACACCCGAACGCTTGGCAGCGGCGGCCTTCAACGTCTCGCGCGCGACCGCGCCGGCAACGCGCAGCTTTTCATAGGTGTCCGGCAGCGTACTCGACCCGCCGGTCATCTGCAGGCCGGACTCTCTCAGCCATTCGAGCGTCTTGGCGCGCGCTTCCTCGGCGGCGGGACTTTGGTCCGCGGCCACGAACGGCGCGAACTCGTCGGCGAAGCCGGTGTTGAAATACGCCGGGCTCGGGCCTGCAAATCGGACTTCGAACTGGCCGGGCTCGAGGTCCATCTCTTCGGCGATCATGATCGGCTGCACCGAGCCGACGCCCTGGCCGATATCGGCGTGCTGGGCGATCAGCGTGATTTTTTCGGGGCTGATCTCGACCCAGGGATTGAAGGTCACGGAATTCGGCGCAAGGCCCGCGGTCAGTGGATTTTCGCTGGCAGTCGCGGCTTGCGCGATGTCGCTGTAGGCGCCGAATGCGATGCCGCCAGCCACGGCGGCAGAGCCGAAAACGAAGGCGCGGCGGGAAAGCGTCTGGTGTCCCATTTCACTTCCCCACCATCTTTGCGGCAGCCGCGTGGATCGCGGTGCGAATGCGCGGGTAGGTGCCGCAACGGCAGAGGTTGCCGGACATCACCTCGTTGATGTCCTCGTCCGTCGGCTTGTCGATCAATCCAAGCAGCGAGATGGCCTGCATGATCTGGCCGGTCTGGCAGTAGCCGCATTGCGGAACCTGATGCTCGATCCAGGCCTGCAGAACGGGATGCTGCTCCCTGTTGTCCAATCCTTCGAGCGTGACGACCGACTTGCCGGCGAGATCGCCGATGCGGGCCTGGCAGGATCGCACGGCGGCTCCGTCGATCTGGACGGTGCAGGCACCGCATTGCGCGACGCCGCAGCCATATTTCGGACTGGTGATGCCGAGCTCGTCGCGGAGCACCCAGAGCAGGGGCATCTCGGGAACGACGTCGACCTGGCGCTTGGTCCCGTTGACCGTGAGCTCGATCATGTCGATGTTCCTTTCGCGCGTCCTCGCGGGACGTGAGGTCGAACAGGCACGCTCCAGCGAGCGTCGTCGAAGGTTGGACCGGCGTGGTCAGCGTGCCGCGCAAGCGCCGATGCTGTCAAACGACGACCCCGCAGCATTTGCGAATTCGCACGAAGAGTATGGTGTGAATTTTTGCCGCGCCTTTGGCGCGATTGACAATCGATTCAATTGCCGCTGATCGTCTGGAAGGGCGATCAGCGCAAGAATGGCACGGGATGGGCCGCGCGATAGAAGAAGTTGATCAACGTGTTGATGTCGAACACCGGAAGGCCCGAGACTTCGGCGACGTCCCGCGAGAACGGGCACATGTTGGTGCATTCGAACAGGATCGCACCCGGGTTTTTGCAGGACGCCATGAAGGCTTCCGTCATCTCGATCATCTCGGCGCGGAGGACGTCGGTGTCCAGTTCCTCGCGGCCGAGAATGTAGGTTGCGGGAAACTGCGCATCGGGCTTCATGCCCTGGATCTGGACGGGGATCTCGTCCGGCGACCAGCCGACACCGCGGAAATGCCCCTCGTTCATGTGGTGGCCGCGTTCGGTGAAGATGCCGATGACCTTGCCCGGCGGCAGCATGGCATGGATCAACGGTGCCTGGATCAGGCTCGAGGTGAAGACCGGGATGTTCACGGCGGCCGCGAGTTGTTTCTGGAATGGCGCGAGGAAGCCACAGCTCGTCGTGATCGCCTTGACGCCGTCGGCTTCCAGCTCGCGGGCCGCCGCGATGAACGGCTCGAGCAGGGCGGGATCGGGATGGTCGCCCATGATCCTTGTGGCGTGTGCGCCGCGCACGATCTTGTAGCGCACCGGGAAATCATAGGAGAGCGCATTGCCGATGTCGCCGCGCGGGCGCGGGAAGCGGGTATCGAGCATCAGGATGCCGATCGTCTCGCCGTAATTCGTGAAGCCGCCGCGGAGTTTCATGGGTGTCCCCACCGATTCGGAAAGGTCGTGCCAGGCAGTCTAATGCGTCTCGTGAAACCGGCTGAGGAAGGACTTCAGYCGTTCGCTGCGGGGCTGGCGGATGGTCTCTTCGGGCGTGCCGATCTCGGCCATGATGCCGTCGTTCATGAAGCCGACGCGGGTGGAGACGTCGGCGGCGAAGGCCATCTCGTGCGTCACCAGCACCATGGTCATGCCTTCGCTCGCAAGGCTGCGGATGACGGAGAGGACTTCGCCGACAAGCTCGGGATCGAGCGCCGAGGTCGGCTCGTCGAACAGCATCACGTCCGGCTTCATGGCGAGCGCGCGCGCGATCGCGACGCGCTGCTTCTGGCCGCCGGACAGGCGGCTCGGAAAGGCATCGGCCTTGTCGGCGAGGCCGACCTTGGCGAGCAGATCGCGGCCGAGCGCATCGGCTTCGTTTCGCGCCATGCCCTTCACCTGCACCGGCCCCTCTGTGACGTTTGCGAGCACCGACATGTGCGGGAACAGGTTGAAATGCTGGAACACCATGCCGACGCTGCGCCGAAGCAGCGCGAGCTGCGCATCGCCGGCGGCGCGCATGCCTTTGCCGAAGGCGAATTTGTGCGTGCCGATCGCAAGCTCGCCCTGCTGCGGCATTTCCAGGAGGTTCAGGCAGCGCAGGAAGGTGGACTTGCCGGAGCCGGAGGCGCCGATCAGGGTGACGACCTCGCCGCGTGCGACCGAGAGCGAGACGCCCTTGAGCACCTCGTGGTCGCCGAACGCCTTGTGGATGTTGTCAGCGATCAGAGCACTCATCGGTGCGCTCCCATCCTCAGCTCGACCCTATCAGCGACCAGCGTCAGCGGGAACAGCACGACGAAATAGAGCACGGCGATCGTGGTGTAGACCTCGAGCGGCTTGTAGCTCGACGCCGTGATGACAGTGCCCTGGTAAAGCAGGTCACCGACCGCGACCACCGACACCAGCGAGGTGTTCTTGAGCTGCATGATGGTCTGGTTGATGAAGGAGGGGATCATCACCTGCGTCGCCTGCGGCAGCACGATGCGGCGAAAGATCTTGCCGCGGCGCATGCCGATGGCGCGGCCGGCCTCCCACTGGCCGGTGTCGACGGCCTCGATGCCGCCACGGAAGATTTCCGCATAGAACGAGCCGGCATAGAGCGACAGCGCGATGAAGCAGGCCATCGCCGGCGACATGTCGACGCCGATCAGCACGGGCAGGGCGTAGTAGACCCAGATCAGCTGCACCAGCAGCGGCGTGCAGCGGAACACCTCGATATAGAGACGCAACGGCACCGTGACCCAGCGCGGTGCCGTCGTGCGCAGGATGCCGACGAACAGTCCGATGGCGAGACCCGCGACCACCGTGGTCACCGTGTAATACACGGTGACCAGGAGCCCTTGGCAGATCAGGCCCCAATACGGCTTGAGCGCCGCGAAGTCCCAGACGTACATCGATCGACCGTCAGAACTGCACTTCGGGCGGGAGATCGTCGGCGGTGAGGCCGACCGCCTCAAAACCCTTGAGCATCCATTCGCGGGTCTGGCCCATCGCGCGGTTGTAGTCGGCCCAGGCRCTGAGGAAATCCTTGTAGCGGCGGTCGCTCTCGGCGCGGATGCCCATGTTGGTCGGCAGCGTCAGCAGCGGGCGCGGAATGGCGAGATCGCCGAGGTTCGGGTTCTTCTTCAGCGTCGAGACCGAAAGCACCGCCAGCGAGACGTTGCAGTCGGCGCGGCCGGTCGCAACCGCCAGGATCGCCTCGTCGCGGTTCTTGAAGCCGAGGATGGTCGCCTTCGGGCAGTAGCGGCGCGCGATCGTCTCGTGGGTCGAGCCGATATCGACGGCGATCTTGACCTCGGGCTTGTTGAGCTCGGCCCAGGTCTGCGGCTTGGCAAAGCCCTTCTTGGTGATGACGGTGAAGGAGTGCACCAGGATCGGCGTCGAGAAGTCGATGACGAGCGCGCGCTCCGGCGTCGGGTTCACGGCGAAGGCGAGGTCGACCTTGTCGGCCTGGAGATCGAGGATCTGGTTGCCCCAGGTCGATTCCAGCGTCTCGACCTTGGCGCCCAGCTTGCCGGCGATGTCCTTGGCCATGTCGATGCAGGCGCCCGACCATTCGTTGGTGGCGAGGTCCTTATGGAAATAGGGCTCCTGGCCGACGATGACGGCGACGCGCAGCACGCCATTCTTCTTGATGCGGTCGAGCGTGGAGGCCGGCGCATCGGCCTTGGCCGAGCCGCTCGCGGCGGCGATCGCTGCGCCTGCCAGCGCGACTGTGGTGAGAGCATCCCTGCGATTCATGGTCTCTGTCTCCCTGGAATCTGGGTCGGATCGTGTCCGGCCTCTGGACTATTTCTGTATTCAGGATAAAATGCAATACGGTATTTCGACTTGCTGGCCATTTGGGCGGCAAGGCAGAAATGAGCCCAATATCTTGGCAGGATTGCGCAAAATTCCTGATGGGGAGGGGTTGTAAATTGCATTTAAGTCTGAATACAAGACTGAACGCAATACGGAAGTGAGCTGAAGGAGAGGCCTGTGCGCGCCCTATTCGTCGATGCGAACGAGACCCTGGCGGCGGTGACCGACAAGCTGCTGGCCTCGCAGAAGCTGCYGGTCAGCATCAACCGCAATCCCTCGATCAAGCCCGACGATCTGCCCGGCCTGCTCGGCGATGCCGAGATCATGATCGTCGACCACACGGCGGTGCCATCAGCGATTGCCGAGAAATGCGCGAAGCTGAAGCACGTCGTCTTCCTCGGCACCGGCGCGCGCAGCTACATGAATCCGGAAGAGCTCGCTGAGCGCGGCGTCTCCGTCCACACCATCAAGGGTTATGGCGATAYGGCCGTTGCCGAATGCGCGATCGCGCTGATGTGGGCGTCTGCGCGAAATTTTGGCGAGATGGACCGCGGCATGCGCGAGGGCAACTGGCTGCGCCGTGACGCGATGCAGCTCACCGGCAAGACGCTCGGCCTGATCGGCTTCGGCGGCATCGCGGCGGAAGCCGCGCGCATGGCGGCGGGCTGCGGCATGAAGGTGATCGCCTGGAACAGGACGCCGAAGACCCATCCCGGCGTCGAGTTCGTCTCGCTGCAGAAGCTGCTCGCCGAGAGCCACGTCGTCTCGCTGCATCTCTTGCTCAACGACGAGACCAAGGGTTTCCTGTCGCGCGAGCGCATCGCGCAGATGCGCCCCGGCAGCATTCTGATCAACACGGCGCGCGGCGCTGTGGTCGATGAAGACGCAATGCTGGATGCGCTGCGCTCCGGCCACATCGCCCATGCCGGCCTCGACGTCTTCACCGTCGAGCCGCTTCCCGCCGGTCATCCCGTGACCAAGCTGCCGAACGTGACGCTATCGGCGCATTCGGCGTTCCGCACGCCCGAGGCGAGTGACAATCTCATCGGCGCGGCGCTCGACCACTGCCGCCGCATCATCGCCACCGGCAAGTAAAGACATAAGGACATCCCATGTCGGATATCACTCGCATCGACCAGAACGCCCGCCGCAGCCGCGCTTCCGTGTTCGGCGATCTCGTCTTCCTCGCAGGTCAGGTGGCGGATACCAAGGCCGCTGATATCACCCAGCAAACGAAAGAGGCGCTGGCGAAGGTCGACGACATGCTGGCGCGCGCCGGCACCGACAAGTCCCGCCTGCTCAGCGTGCAGGTCTGGCTCAAGAACATGGACGATTTCGACGCCATGAATGCGGTCTATGATGCCTGGGTCGTGCCCGGCAACACGCCGACCCGCGCTTGCGGCAAGGTCGAGCTTGCCGATCCCGCCTTCCGTATCGAGGTGATCGCGATCGCCGCGCGCAGTTGAGGCTCGGCCGTGACTGTCCAGGCGCCCGCATCGACCTTCCGTCCCGCCCAGCGCATCAGCGCGATCGGCGTCTCCGAGATCCTCAAGATCGGCGCGGTCGCGCAGCGGCTGAAGCGTGAGGGGCGACCGGTGATCGTGCTGGGCGCCGGCGAGCCTGACTTCGATACGCCTGATCATGCCAAGGACGCGGCCGAGCGCGCCATCCGCGCCGGCCAGACCAAATACACCATCCTCGACGGCACCGTGGAATTGAAGGCGGCGATCGCCGAGAAATTCCGCCGCGAGAACGATCTCGTCTATGCCGCCGACGAGATCACCGCAGGCGCCGGCGCCAAGCAGGTGATCCACAACGCCTTCATGGCGACGCTCAGCCCCGGGGACGAGGTCATCCTCGCCGCGCCCTATTGGACCAGCTATGCCGACATGGTGCGCATCGCCGACGGCACGCCGGTGGACGTGCTCTGCCGCGAGGAGAACGGGTTTCGCCTCGACGCCGCCGATCTCGAACGCGCGATCACGCCGAAGACGCGCTGGCTGCTGCTGAACTCGCCGTCCAATCCGACCGGAGCCGCCTATTCGGCCGCGCAGCTTCGCCCGATCCTGGATGTGCTCAAGCGCCATCCGCATGTCTGGTTGATGGCGGACGATATCTACGAGCACCTGATCTATGACGGCATGCCGTTCGTGACCGCAGCGGCGCTCGAGCCGAGCCTGAAATCACGCACGCTGACCGTGAATGGTGTTTCCAAGGCCTACGCCATGACCGGCTGGCGCGTCGGCTATGGCGGCGGCCCGCGCGAATTGATCGCAGCGATGGCGGTGGTGCAGAGCCAGAGCACGACCAATCCCTCCTCGGTGAGCCAGGCCGCTGCGATCGCCGCGCTGACCGGCCCGCAGGACGTGCTGATCGAGCGCCGTGCCGCGTTCCAGCGCCGCCGAGACATCGTGGTCGATGCGCTCAACGCCATCGACGGCGTCAGCTGCCGCCGGCCGGAAGGGGCGTTCTATACCTATGCGAGCTGCGCCGGCCTGATCGGCCGCCGCACGCCGGATGGGACCGTTATCGATAGCGACGCCGCGTTCTGCCGCTTCCTGCTGGAGAGGCATGACGTGGCCGTGGTGCCGGGCAGCTGTTTCGGCCTTGCACCTTATTTCCGCCTGTCCTACGCCACCTCGGAACAAAACTTGCGCGAGGCCGTGATGCGCATCGCCAAAGCCTGCAGGGAGCTGTCATGACCATTCGCAACACCCGCACCGGGGGCCAGATCCTGATCGATCAGCTCGTCGCCCAAGGCGTCGAGCGCGTCACCTGCGTGCCGGGCGAGAGCTACCTCGCGGCACTCGACGCGCTGCATGACAGCCCGATCGACGTCGTGATCTGCCGCGCCGAGGGTGGTGCTGCGATGATGGCGGAAGCCTATGGCAAGCTCACCGGCCGTCCCGGAATCTGCTTCGTCACCCGCGGCCCCGGTGCCACCAATGCCAGCCACGGCGTCCACATCGCGATGCAGGATTCGACGCCGATGATCCTGTTCGTCGGACAGGTCGACACCGGCATGCGCGAGCGCGAGGCGTTCCAGGAGCTCGACTACAAGGCGGTGTTCGGCACCATGGCGAAATGGGCCGTCGAGATCGATCGCCCCGATCGCATTCCGGAGCTGGTCGCGCGTGCCTTCCGCGTCGCCATGCAGGGCCGTCCGGGCCCCGTGGTGATCGCGCTGCCGGAGAACATGCTGACCGAGACGGCGGCCGTTGCCGACGCCATGCGCATCGAGCCGGCCGTGAGCTGGCCGGCACCATCAGATCTCGAGCGCGTCGGCGCCATGCTCGCGAGCGCCAAGGCGCCGCTCGTCATCCTCGGCGGCTCGCGCTGGACGGATGAGGCGACCAAGAGCATCGCGCGCTTCGCCGAACGGTTCGACCTGCCGGTCGCGACCTCGTTCCGCCGGGCCTCGCTGATCGATGCCGATCATTCGCATTATGCCGGCGATCTCGGCATCGGGCCGAGCCCGGGCCTGAAGGCGCGCATCGACAACGCCGACGTCATTCTCCTGATCGGCGGCCGCATGTCGGAGATGCCGTCCTCGTCCTACACGCTGTTCGATATCCCGACGCCGAAGCAGAAGCTGATCCACGTGCATCCGGGCTCGGAAGAGCTCGGGCGCATCTACCAGCCTGAGCTCGCGATCCAGGCGACGCCTGCCGCGTTCGCGGCCGCCGTCGAGACGCTGAAGCCCGCTGGCGCCGTTGCCTGGAAGGGCGAGGCCGCCAAGGCGCATGCCGATTACCTCGCCTGGACCGACAAGGCGCGTGAGCTGCCGGGCACATTCCAGTACGGCCAGGTCATGACCTGGCTCCGCGACCGCCTGCCGAAGGACGCGATCGTCTGCAACGGCGCCGGCAACTATGCCGGCTGGATCCATCGCCATCACCGTTTCCACAGCTTTGCCGCCCAGCTCGCGCCGACTTCGGGCTCGATGGGATATGGCGTGCCGGCTGCGGTGCTTGCAAAGCGGCAATATCCGGATCGCGTCGTCGTCGCCTTTGCCGGTGATGGCTGCTTCCTGATGAATGGCCAGGAATTCGCGACCGCCGTGCAGTACGACGCGCCGCTGGTGGTCATCGTCGTCGACAACTCGCAATACGGCACCATCCGTATGCACCAGGAGCGTGATTATCCTGGCCGCGTGGTCRGAACTCAGCTCAAGAACCCTGACTTTGCGATGTATGCGAAGGCATTCGGTGGCCATGGCGAGCGCGTCGAGCGCACCGAAGAGTTTGCGCCGGCGTTCGAGCGCGCGCTCGCTTCGGGCAAGCCGTCGATCCTCCACTGCATCATCGATCCGCGCGCGATCTCGGTCGGCAAGGATTTCGCGCCGGCGGTGAAGGCGTAGCCGATGTCGGAAGGCCGCCACGTCGCTATCATCGGAGCCGGCGCGGTCGGCGTGATCAGCGCCATCGAGGCGCTGCGCGAGGGGCATCGCGTCACGCTGATCGACGCAGGCGAGCCCGGTGGCGAACAGGCGGCGAGCTACGGCAATGCCGGCTGGCTCTCCTCCCATTCGGTGATTCCGCCGGCCGAGCCGGGCCTCTGGAAGAAGGTGCCGGGTTATCTGATGGACCCGCTCGGCCCGCTCGCGATCCGCTGGTCTTACTTGCCGAAGGCGCTGCCCTGGCTGGTCAAGTATTTGCTCTCCGGCTGGACCGAGGCACGGGTCGAGAAGACGGCGTTTGCGCTGCGCGATCTGCTGAAGGACGCGCCGCTGCTGCACAAGAAGCTCGCGGAAGAAGCGGGCGTGCCCGAGTTGGTCGAGCGCAACGGCGTGATGCACGTATTCCCGTCGCGCGGCAATTTCGACAGCAATCTCGGCTGGCGCCTGCGCAAGAAAGTCGGCGTCGAATGGATGGAGCTGAACGCCGACGAGATGCGTCAGCGCGAGCCGGATCTGCATCCGCGCTACACCTTTGGCGTGGTGGTGGAGGAGGCCGGACGCTGCCGTGATCCCGGCGCTTACGTTGCGGCGCTGGCCCAGCATGCGCTCGCGAGCGGTGCCAAGCTCGTTCATGCCAGGGCGACCGGTCTGAAGCTTTCAGGCAACAAGCTCGTTGCCGTTCTCACCGAGACCGGTGAGATTGCTTGCGATGCCGCGGTGGTCGCCGCCGGCGCGCGGTCAAAACAGCTCACCGCATCCGTCGGCGATCCCTTGCCGCTCGAAACCGAGCGCGGCTATCACGTCATGATCGAGAACCCGGAATCGGGTCCGCGCAGCTCGATGATGGCGTCCGACGTCAGCATGGTGGTGAACTGGACCGACAAGGGCCTGCGCGCCGCCGGCACGGTCGAGATCGCGGGCCTCGAGGCCGCGCCGAACTGGAAGCGCGCCGAAATCCTGCGCAACAACCTCTTCAGCATGTTCCCGAAACTGCCGAAGGATATTCCAGATTCGCGCATCAAAACCTGGTTCGGCCATCGGCCGAGCATGCCGGATGGGCTGCCCTGCATCGGCCATGCGCGTGCCTCGTGCGATATCGTCTACGCCTTCGGCCATGGCCATGTCGSCCTGGTCGGATCGGCGCGCACCGGCCGTCTGGTCGCCCAGCTCCTGAGCGGCAAGCAGCCGGAGATCCCGCTTGCGCCGTTCGCGCCCACTCGCTTCCTCTGAGAACGCACCATGACCTATCCAGCCAACTCGTCCTCTCGCATCGCCCGCGGCGGCAAGGCCATCTATGGCGCGCCGCTCGGCATTTTGATGCTGGAAGCGCGCTTTCCCCGCATTCCCGGCGACATGGGCAACGGCACGACCTGGCCGTTCCCCGTGCTCTATCGCGTGGTGAGCGGCGCGTCGCCGGAGAAGGTGGTGCTGAAGGGCGCCGCCGGCCTGCTGCCGGATTTCATCGAGGCGGCGAAGGATCTGGTCCGGTTGGGCGCGGAAGCCATCACCACCAATTGCGGCTTCCTCTCGCTGTTTCAGAAGGAGATCGCGGCCGCCGTCGGCGTTCCCGTTGCGACCTCGTCGCTGATGCAGGTGCCGTGGGTGCAGGCGACCTTGCCGCCAGGCAAGCGCGTCGGCCTCGTCACGGTATCAGGTTCGACCTTGACGCCGGCCCATCTCGAAGGCGCCGGCGTGCCGCTCGATACGCCACTGGTCGGCACCGAGCACGGCAAGGAATTCTTTCGCGTCCTGATCAAGGCCGAGAAGGATGACATGGATGTGGCCCAGGCCGAGCGTGACGTGGTCGAGGCGGGCAAGGAGCTGGTCGCGAAAAATCCGGATGTCGGCGCCATCGTGCTCGAATGCACCAACATGCCGCCTTATGCGGCAGCTCTGCAGGCCGAAGTTGGCCTGCCGGTCTACGACATCTATTCCATGATCACCTGGTTTCATGCTGGACTGCGCCCGCGCGCGTTTGCCTGAGCCCGGCTGTCGCAAAGCTATGCACAAGATGTGCTAGGCAGCTGTTTGGATTGCAATCGTCCATGCAGCCCCGGTATATTGGGCTGTGTTCGGGCATGAATGCAGCTTATGAAGAGCAACGTGGAACTGGCTTCCGATAGTATCGTCGATCGCGTCTATGAACAGCTCAAGGCGATGGCCGTGAGCTATGAGTTCAAGCCGGGCGAACGGCTCAACGAGGGCGAGCTGGCAAAACGCCTCGGCGTCAGCCGCACGCCGCTGCGCGAAGCGCTCAACCGTCTCAACACCGAAGGCTTCCTGCGCTTCACGCCGGGCAAGGGCTTCTTCTGCCGCGAGCTCGACGCGCACGAGATCTTCGATCTCTACGAGCTGCGCAAGTCGATCGAGGTCGCCTCGATCCGCCTTGCCATCAAGCGCGCCAGGGACGAGGACATCGACGCGCTCCTGAAATTCCTCGAAGCCACCGGTCCCGATCCCGGCGAGCGTTCGTCGGTGGAGCTGGTCGAACTCGACGAGACCTTTCACGAGCGGCTGATGGGGATGTCGAACAACGCCGAGATGCTGCGCGTGCTGCGCAACGTCAACGCCCGCATCCGCTTCGTGCGCTGGATCGACATGGACCGCATCAACCGCTCCAACACCCAGGCCGAGCACCGCGCTGTCGTCGAAGGACTGAAAGCGCGCGACGAAGAGGCCTGCGTCTCGGTGCTGGAGAAGCACATCGACCGCCGATTGGATCGCATCACCTCGGCGATCAAGGAAGGCTACGCGCAGATCTACATGCCGGCTGCGGCGAGGTCTGCGGCGAATTGAGTCGCTAGTCCAAGCGACAGTGTCTCTTCCCTTCTCCCCTTGTGGGAGAAGGTGGCGCGAAGCGCCGGATGAGGGGTATCTCTCCGCGCATATCGATGCATATGAATGCGCCGAGAGATACCCCTCACCCCAATGAGTTTGTATCTTCCTGCGGTGATGCCCTCTCCCACAAGGGGAGAGGGCGCAGTCATGCGCATCGTGCTCTGGTCCAGGCGACAACGGAAAAGGCAGCTATACAATCCTTCAATACCTGATCGTGCCAGACGGTCAGAGCCGTCGCGCGGAATAATCGCTAGGGTCCGCTCGAATTTCACGGAGACCTCGCGGTGCACAGCCCTCAACCGAATCCTGAAACGCGCAGCAGCGACGACTGGCCGTCCGAGCTCTATCGTATCCTCAAAGCCGCCGACGTCAGGCAGATGTCCTACGTGCCGGATGCCGGCCACAGCCAGCTCATCCGCATGTTCTCGGCCGACCGCGACGTCACYACCAACGTGCTGACGACCGAGGAGGAGGGCATCGCCATCGCCGCCGGCGCCTGGCTCGGCGGTCAGCGCAGCGTGCTGCTGATGCAGTCGAGCGGCGTCGGCAATTGCATCAACATGCTGTCGCTGTCGGCGATCGGGCGCTTTCCGCTGCTGATGCTGGTGACCATGCGCGGCGAATGGGCCGAATTCAATCCGTGGCAGGTGCCGATGAGCCGGGCGACGCAGCCGTCGCTGGAAGCGATCGGCCTGAAAGTGATGCGCGCGGAGACGGCGGAGGATCTGGTCGAGACCGTCGAATCGGCGGCATCGCTCGCCTACGAGTCCGATCAGCAGATTGCGGTCCTGATCGGGCAGCGCCTGATCGGCAAGAAGAAGTGGTGATGCCGATGCAAGCTCAACTCGATCGTCGCGCCGCTGTCGCCGCGCTCCTGAAGGACCGCAAGGACACGCTGGTCGTCTCCGGTCTCGGCTCGCCCACCTACGACCTGCATTCCGTGGGGGATCACGACGGCAATTTTTATCTCTGGGGCGCAATGGGTGGTGCCGCGTTGATCGCGCTTGGGCTCGCGCAGGCGCAGCCGGGCAAGCGCGTCCTTGCGTTGACGGGCGATGGCGAGCAGTTGATGGGTCTCGGCGGCATCGCCACCATCGGCGTCGCGCGTCCGCGCAATCTCGACATCGTCGTGATCGACAATCAGCATTTTGGCGAGACCGGCATGCAGGCGAGCCACACCGGCCGCGGCGTCGATCTCACGGCAATTGCCGCCGCCTGCGGCTTCGCCGCGACCGGGACCGTGCGGACGCTCGAGGAGGTGCAGCGCCTCGCCGCGCAGATCGCCGGACCGGCCGACGGCCCGCGGCTTTTTGTCATCAAGGTTCTGGCGGAAAATCCGCCGCGCTCGCTGCCCTCGCGCGATGCCGTCTTTATCAAGAACCGGTTCCGTGCTCATCTCGGCTTCGCGGCGGCTTGAACCGGGGTCCTCTCCGGGATAGCTCGCTGCCCAAGCAGCTATCCTGGAGTGAGACCCATGAAACTATCCGGCAAGGTCGCCGTCATCACCGGCGCAGCGCGCGGCATCGGCAAGGCGTGCGCAAAGCGGTTCCTCGACGACGGCGTCAAGGTCGTCATCTCGGACGTCGATACGGATGAGCTCGAGAAGACGGTCAACGAGCTGGGCAAGCCCAAGGAATTGTATGCCGTGCCATGTCACGTCGCGCGGCGTGCGGACGTCGATCGCGCGGTGGCGACCGCGGTCAGGGAATTCGGCCGGCTCGACATCATGGTCAACAATGCCGGCGTCGCCCGCAACCGCGACATCCTGGAGATTTCGGAAGAGGAATTCGACGAAATCATCGGCATCAATCTGAAGGGCGCGTTCTTCGGCGTCCAGGCGGCGGCCAAGCAGATGATCGCGCAGGGCGGCGGCGGGGTC
The DNA here is from genome assembly GCF_052114925.1 of Bradyrhizobium sp. 2TAF36. NCBI lineage: Bacteria > Pseudomonadati > Pseudomonadota > Alphaproteobacteria > Hyphomicrobiales > Nitrobacteraceae > Bradyrhizobium > Bradyrhizobium sp. 2TAF36. The sequence goes on from NZ_JBFRFR010000002.1 coordinate 41,074, forward strand.
ATCATCAACATGTCCTCGGTGAACGCGCTGCTGGCGATCCCGACGCTTGCGACCTACGCCATCTCCAAGGGCGGCATGAAGCAGCTGACCTCGGTCGCCGCCGTCGCGCTCGCTCCGCACAACATCCGCGTCGTGGCGGTCGGGCCGGGCACGATTTTGACCGACATGGTGGCGTCGTCCATCTACACCTCGGAGGATGCCCGCAAGACGGTGATGTCACGCACGCCGGCGGGTCGCGGCGGTGAGCCGAGCGAGGTGGCCTCCGTCGTGGCGTTCCTGGCGAGTGATGATGCGTCTTACATCACCGGGCAGACGATCTATCCGGATGGCGGGCGGTTGATCCTGAACTACACGGTGCCGGTGAAGGAGAAGTAGGGCTTCAAGACTTCACCGCGCCCGACGTCATGCCGTCGATGAACTGACGCTGCAGCAGCACGAAGATCGCAACGATCGGCAGCACGATGGTGACGGCTGCGGCCAGCATCTCGCCCCAGTCGGTCGAATACTGGCCGGTCAGATTGTAGAAGCGCACGATCGCGGTGACGTTGCTGTCGTTCTGCAGGAACGTCACGGCGATGACGAACTCGTTCCAGGCGTTCAGCCCGACGATGATGGCGACCGTGAGCAGCCCGGGCCGCATCATCGGCAGGATCACGTACCAGAAGGTCTGCCACGGCTTTGCGCCGTCAACTTGGGCTGCTTCCTCGAGCGCGACGGGAATCGCGAGCGCGTAGGTGCGCAAGAGGAAAATCGCAAACGGCGAGAACATCGCCGTGTAGATCAGCGCCACCGCGGGGATCGAATTGACCAGCCCGAGCTTCGCGAAGATGAAGTAGAGCGGGTAGAGATAGAGCTGCACGGGCACGGTGATCGTGGCCATGAAGTAGAAGGTGATGAAGCGCCAGAATTTTCCCTTCTGCCGCGCAAGCACATAGGCGCAGGGCGTCGCGGTGACGCACACCATCAGAATGGTCAGGATCGCGACTTCGGCACTGTGCAGCAGGCTCGGRCCGAGTTGGGCGTTGCGCCAGGCGGAGGAAAAATTCTCCCAGTGCAACTGGGTCGGCAGCGCGAGCGGATTGCTGCCGATCTCGACCGTCGTCTTCAGTGCGTTCATCACGGCGAGCACGATCGGCAGCAGCGAGCTGAACGATGCGATGCCGATCAGCCCGAGGCTGAATGTCCTGCTCCAGCGATCCCCGATCATGTCGATTGCGCGTCGTCGGTGATCTGGAGCCAGAGATAGACGGCGGTGGCACACAGGCCGAACAGGCTCATGACGCAGGCGCCGGCTGCAGCCTGGCCGACGTCGCCTTCGAAGAAGGCGTGGCGGTAGGCAAACGTCGCCAGCACCTCGCTGCCATAGGCGGGGCCGCCGCGGGTGACGATGAAGATGAATTCGAAGACCTGGAACGACCAGATCACGGTCAGGATCAGCATCAAGGTCAGGGTCGGGCGGATGCCCGGGATCAGAACGTAGCGGAACAAAGCAAAGAAGCCGGCTCCGTCGAGCCGCGCGGCTTCGATCTGGTCGATGCTGATCTGCCGCATCGCCGACAGGAACACGACCGCGAGAAATCCCCACCAGTGCCAGATGTCGACCGCGGCCACAGCATAGAGCGAGCGGTCGGGATCGGCGAGGGGATCGGAGATCGAAAAGCCGTGCTCGTTCAACCAGGCGACGACGCCGGTCGCGGGGCTGAAGATCATGCCCTGAAAGATGCGGCCCGTGACTGCGACAGCGATGATGCGCGGCAGGAAGATGATGGACTGGACCACGATGCGCGCCTTCGGCGCCATCAGCAGCGCGGCTGCCATCACGAGCGCGAGGCAGACCGGCACGGTGAGGAAGATCGCCGTCCAGATGAAGTTATTTGTCAGCGCCGACCAGAACACGGGATCGGCGAACATGTTCTGGAAGTTGGCCAGTCCCGCCCACGCCGGCTTTCCGACACCGTCCCACATGAAGAACGCCGCCGTGAATGTCAGCACGGCGGGAACCAGGATGATGCAGACGTTAATCAGGAGCGCTGGAAGCGCGAAGAGCCACATCGTGCGTCAGGCCGTCCGCGGCGGCAGCGGCGGCACCTTGCCTTCCTTTGCTTCCTGGCTGAAGAGCGTCTGCATCCGCGTGAGGTAAGCGTCCGGCGTAATCTTGTTGAGCCAGACCTGCTCGATGCCTTCGATCAGACGCTTCGTGCAGATTCGCGATCGTCTTCTCGAATAGGGGATAGCCGATGCCCTGGAGCATGTCCGGCGGCAGGTCCTTCACCGGGAGTGCCCATTTGCCGGGCCAGTCGCGGTTCATGGTCTCGTAGAACTTGCGCGTCAGCATGAACTCGAACACTGCGGCTGCGCCTTCCGCATTCTGCGAGTTCTTGGCGATCGACAGCGTCGCGCCGCAGGCGAGATGTACCAGTGATCCCGTGAAGGCCGAGCCGAGGGTCGGCGTCGGCATGACGTCCATCACGGTATCGGGCTTCGACATGCCGTAGGATTTGGTGCCGAACGACCAGGTGCCGCTGAACGCCATCGCCGCCTTGGCGTTGACGACCTGGAGGAAGCTCTGCTCGATGGTCAGCGAGAAATAGTTCTTGCCGAAATAGCCCTTGTTGTACCACGCCTTTGACAGTTCGACCGCCTCGACGAACGGCGGCGCGGTCCAGGGCAGTTCGCCGGCAAGTGCCTTGCGCACGTTGTCGGGGCCAGCGACGTTGTTGAAGAACACCGTCATCAGCCACTCGTTCACGCCCTTCCAGTCGGCATTGCCGGCGCCGAAGGGGATGATGCCTTTGGCGAGCGCTGCGTCTGCGATCGCCTCCATCTCCTGCCGGTTGGTCGGCTGCTTCCAGCCGTTCTGCTTGAACAGCTCCTTGTTATAGAACAGGTGCATCGACTCGTAGTCGCGCGGCAGCGCGTAGAGCTTGCCGCCGTAGACGCTGGTGTTGAGCAGCGGTGCCAGGAAGCGATCCTTCCACTTGTACTTCTCGGCGAAATCGTCGAGCGGCAGCACCTGGCCGGCATTCGCGATCGCGGTGAGATAGGCGGGACCCGCTGTCTGCACGATGTCCGGGCCGTTACCGGCGACGAGTGCGACCTTCAGGAGGTTGTTGACGGCGGCGCCCTTCACCTCGAGCTGGAGCAGATATTTGTCCTGCGAGGCGTTGAACGCCTCGACCAAATCGTTGCGCAGCGCGGCCTGGCCGTCCGAATTCGCCTGGCCGAACCAGAAAGTCACGACCTTGCGCCCGTCCTCGGCGCGAACGTCGCGCGGCAAGCTAACGGCAAGCGCGGCAGCGGGGATGGCGGCAACAAGCTGGCGTCGGGTCATGGTCATGGCGATGAACCTCGGTTTCCTCAGGTCATTGGCGGTGATTGTTGATTTTCCTTTAGTAATACGTATAACTAAGCCAAATGGCGACGTCAACAACGAGGACGAAGCGGGGGAAGGGGCGCGACAAACAGGCGCCAGCCCGCCCCACGCAGAAGGATATCGCGCTCGCGGCCGGTGTTTCGCAGGCCGCGGTGTCGCTTGTCCTGAACAAGACGGAGACGCCGTCCGTTCCGCCTGCGACGCGCACGCGCATTCTTCAGGTCGCACAGGAGCTGGGTTATCAGCCGAACCATCCGGCGCGGATGCTGCGCAGCGCGCGGACCATGACGTTTGCCTGTGTCATTCCAGATATCACCAATCCGTTCTATCCAGGCCTCGTCCGGGGATTGCAGACGGTCGCGGCGCCGGCTGGCTATGACGTCCTGATCTTCGACACCGACGGGCGGCCGGAAGGCGAGGCCCGCGCCATCGACTGGCTGCTCCAGGGACGGGCCGACGGCGTCGTCGCAACGTTCTTTCATCTGCGGGCGCCCCAGCTCGCCGTGCTCGCGCGTAAGGGCATCCCGCTGGTGCGGCTGGAGAGCCAGCACAAGCCGGACGGACCGCTCGCGATCGACAGCGTCTATATCGACAATGCCGAAGCGGCCGCGGAAATGACGCGACTTCTGATTGCGCGCGGGCATCGGCGCATTGCCATGATCCAGGCCGAGTTCGGCCCGAGTCAGCGGCGCGCGCAGGGTTACGGCGCGGTGATGCGGGAAGCAGGACTTGCGCCAGATTTCATTACCGATAGCGCCTATTCCGAGGAATCCGGCGCGCGTGCGATGAAGCGGCTGCTCGAAAGAAAGGGCGATCGCCCGACCGCCGTGTTCGGCGCGAGCGACGTGCTGGCGCTCGGTGCGATGGAGGCGGCGCGTGCAGCCGGGCTCTCGATCCCCAGCGACATTGCAATCGCCGGCTTCGACGATATCCCGGTCGCAAAGCTGCTCGGGCTCACCACGGTGCGGCAACCGGAGTTCGATCTCGGCGCGCTTGCGGCGGAGACGCTGGTCAAGCGGTTGCAACCGGGCGGGCTCGCGGCGCCGGGCCAGAGCCATGAATTGAAATTCGAGATCATGAAGCGCTCGTCGGTCTGACCCGCGGGCCAAGCAATTGGATATGGGAGTGAACTCGTGACAGCTATTCCTCATGACTACGCGGAGCGGGTCTATGCCGGCGTGCTTGGCAAGCTCATCGGTGTCTACCTCGGCCGGCCCTTCGAGGGCTGGACCTATGAGCGTATCATGAAGGAGCTCGGGCCGATCAACTACTATGTCAACGAGCGTCGTGACGTCGCGTTGCGATCCCATCATCTCGTCGTCACCGACGACGACGTCTCCGGCACGTTTGCGTTTCCCCGCGCGCTTGCCGACAATGGCTATCCGAAGCGTCTCACCTCGAGGCAGATCGGGCAAGCCTGGCTGAACTACATCGTCGAGGAGCGCGCCATCCTGTGGTGGGGTGGCATCGGCAATTCCACCGAGCACACCGCCTATCTGCGGCTGAAGTCCGGTATCCCGGCGCCGCAGAGCGGCTCGATTGCGCTGAACGGCACGACCGTAGCCGAGCAGATCGGTGCGCAAATCTTCATCGACGGCTGGGCGATGGTGAGCCCGGGTAATCCGGAGCAGGCCGCTTATCTGGCCGAGCAGGCCGGGCGCGTGAGCCATGATGGTGAATCCGTGCATGCCGCAAAACTGCTCGCGGCGATGGAGGCGCTGGCCTTCGTCGAGCACGACGTGCAGAAGCTGATCGATGTCGGGCTCGGCTTCGTGCCGAAGGACGCGCTGATCCGGCGCGTCGTCAACGACGTCCGGGAATGGCACGCCGGCGACAACGGCAACGACTGGGAACGGACCCGTGCGCTGATCGCCGAACGTTACGGCTACGACAAATTCCTCGGCAATTGCCATGTCGTGCCCAACCACGCGCTGATCATTCTGGCGACGCTCTACGGCGGGAACAGCTTTCAGGAGGCGATGCGCATCGCCAACACGGCCGGCTGGGATACCGACTGCAATGCCGGCAATGTCGGCTGCCTGTTCGGCATCCGCACCGGACTTGCCGGCCTCGACGCCGGGCCGGACTTCCGCACCCCCATCGCCGACCGCATGTACATCTCGACGGCCGATGGTGGCGCTGCGATCTCCGACGCCGTGATCGAGACGCAGTCGCTGGTCGCGGCCGGGCTTGCGCTCGCCGGTGCGCCGGCGCTGGCGGTCGCCAAGGACGGCGCGCGCTTCAACTTCAACTTTCCGGGCAGCCTGCAGGGCTTCCACGTGAAGGGCGGCTCGCCCGCACGGCTCCACGAGGTCGAGCTCAGCAATGTCGCCGGCCACAGCCGCACTGGGGAGCGGAGTCTGGCGATCGACTTCCGCCGTCTGGCGCCCGGACGCGTGGCACGCGTTGCGAGCCCCACCTTCTTCGACAAGGAGGTGTTTACGATGCCGACCTACCAGCTTGTGGCCTGTCCGACGCTGTATTCGGGGCAACGGGTGGAGTGCCGGATTGAATCGGAAGCGGATAGCGGCACCGTGGCGGTGCGACTGTTTTCCAGCGTCTATGACGAGCACGACGAGCTGATCCAGATCTACGGCGATGCGCAGGAACTGACCGGCGGCTGTCACGCCGTGCTGAGCTGGGAGGTGCCGGAGACCCATGCCTATCCGATCTTCGAGATCGGGGTGGAGATCGAAACGCGCGATCCGCTCGGCGTCGATGGCACGCTCTATCTCGACTATCTGACCTGGGGTGGCGCGCCTGACACCGTGCTGAAACGGCCGGACAACAATCTGAGCACGATGTGGAAGCACGCCTGGGTCAACAATGTCAGCCAGTTCCAGACCCGCTGGGAGGGCCTGCGCGTTACCAATGGCGACGGGCTTGGCTTCATCGCGCAAGGTACGCGCGACTGGAAGGATTATCGCGTAACGTCCGAGATCATGCCGCTGCTGGCGAACGCCTGGGGCCTCGCGGCGCGGGTGCAGGGACGCGAGCGCTATTACGCGCTGATGTTCGACCGTGCCGAGGGCGGCCGCGTCCGTTTGGTCAAGCGCGTGCATGACGAACTCGTGCTCGCCAGCGAACGCTTCGACTGGCAGCTCGACCGGAGATATCGGATTGAGCTGCGCGTGGCCGGAACCGACATCGAAGCCCATGTCGATGGTAAAAAACTCTTCAGCGTTCAGGACACGGGCGATCTCCCATTGACCAGCGGCGCCGTCGCGCTCGTCGTCGACAGCGGATCGATCTCCGCGGAGGAGGTGCGCGTGTCGCCGGCCTAACAGGCCTCACTCCGCCGCGATCGTCATCCCGTAGCCCAGCCGCTTCGAGATCCCACCGGCGCAGTCGCGCAGGGCATGGGCAATGGGGCTGTCCCAGCGCGCATCAAAAGTGCCTTCCGGCCCCATCGCGGTGATCACCAGCGCGACATGGCCGGAATGGTCGAATACCGGTGCCGAGAATGCATTGACGCCGGGCAGGGGATCGCCGAGCGCGCGGGCGAGGCCGTGCTTGCGGACCTCCGTGAGCATCTCGGCGACCTTCGCGCCCTTCACCGCCCGCTTCGGATTGTAGCCGACGCCATGACGGTCGAGGCCGCTCTCGAGCGCGGCGTTGATCGTCTTCTCCGGTAGGAAGGCAGCAAACGCCCGGCCTGTAGCCGTCTCCAGCAGCGCCATGACCGAACCAGCGCGCATCACGATGTGCACGGGCTGGCCGGGCTCCTCCAGTTGCACCACGGTCGGGCCGTGGGTGCCCCAGACCGCGAGCGAGACGGCATGGCCGATCTGGCTCGCGAGGCCTGCGATCTTCGGACGCGCGATCCGCACGCCGGAGAGGCGGCGCAGGCTGATCAGGCCGAGCTCCAGCGCCAGCGCGCCGATCTCGTAGCGGCCGGTGGTCTCGTCCTGCTCGATCAGCCCGATGCGGGAGAAGCTGGCGAGATAGGGATGCGCCTTGGCCGGCGTCATGCCGGCCTCGCGCGCGAGATCGCGCAGCATCATCGGCTCGCCGCATCTCGCGAGCGCGCGAAGCAATTCTCCGCCGACCTCGATCGACTGGATGCCGCGGCTTTCTCTCTTCATGCGTCTCCTGGCGCGTGGCTTACGCCGCGTTGCGCTTGGCGGCGCTGTCGGCGAGATGACGGCCGGCAATGTAGCCGAAGGTCAGCGCCGGCCCAAGCGTGATGCCGGCACCGGGATAATTGCCGCCCATGATGCTCGCCATGTCGTTGCCCGCGGCATAGAGCCCGGGAATCACCCGGCCTTCGGCGTCCAGCGCCCGCGCGTTCTCGTCGGTGACGATGCCGGCATAGGTGCCGAGATCGCCGATCACCATCTTGATGGCGTAGAACGGGCCGTTCTTGATCGGTGCGATGCAGGGATTCGGGCCGTGCATGGCGTCGCCCTGGTAGCGGTTATAGGCTTTTGAACCTTTGCCGAAGGCGGCGTCGTGCCCTTGCGGCGCAGTCGCATTGAACTGCCTGACCGTCTCGGTGAACGCCGTCGCATCGATGCCGGCCTTTGCCGCGAGCGCCTCCAGCGTGTCGCCACGCATGAGATAGCCGGTATCGAGGTGATGACCGAGCGGCATCGGGAACGGCGGCACGCAGCCGAGGCCGTATTTGCGCAGCGTCGGGTGATCGCAGACGAGATACGCCGCAATCTCCTCGCCGGGCTTCGCGGCCTTGATCATGGCCTGGACGAAGTCGTGATAGGAATTGCCCTCATTGGCAAAGCGCTTGCCGTCCCGCATCACCGCGATCACGCCAGGTTTGGCGCGGTCGATGAAATGCGGCATCACGCCGCTCGAACCATCCTTGCGTTTGGTCACCGACACCGGCACCCAGGCCGCCGCGTTCGGCAGGCGATCCTCGACGTGCCCGCCAGCGCTCTCTGCAAGGCGCAGGCCGTCGCCGGTGTTGCCGGTCGGTCCCGGCGAATAGTGCTCATGGCCGGTCGGTGCGTGTGGAAACATCTTCTTGCGGCGTTCGACGTCATGCGGGAAGCCGCCGCAAGCGAGAACGACGCCTTGGCGCGCGCGAATGCGGATCTCGCGTCCTTCGCGAGTCACAATGGCGCCAGTGACCGCGCCGTTCTCGACTATGAGCTCGCGCACCGGCGAGGACAGCCACATCGGAATCTTCAGATCCTGCGCGGATTTTGCGAGGCGCCCGGCGAGCGCGTTGCCGTTGGTCAAGGTCATGCCGCGGCCATACCGCAGCACGTCTATCAGGTGCCGTGACAGGCGCTTGGCGACGTATACCGCCGAGGTCAGCGACTTCGTCACGCGCATGAAATGGATGATCTCCTTGCCGGAGCCGAGCATCATGCCGAACACGGTCAGCTCGGGCAGCGGCATACCCAGCGTCTTGATCTGGTCACCGAGCTCGCGGCCGTCGAACGGGCGCGTCACCATGGAGCGGCCGCCCTGCGCGCCGCCCGGCGCTTCGGCGTGATAGTCGGGAAACACCAGCGGCATGTCGAAGCGCAGCGCGGTCCTGGTGGTGAAGAAATCGACCGCTTCCGGACCCGCACTCAGGAATGCATCGACCCGCGCGGCATCGAAGTTGTTGCCGGCTTCGTGCCGCAAGTAGGTGCGGGCCTGCTCCGGCGTCTCCTCGATGCCGTAGGCCTTCGCCAGCGAGGTGCCGGGGATCCAGAGCCAGCCGCCGGAGCGGGCGGTGGTGCCGCCGAAGCGCGGCTCCTTCTCGACGATCAGCACGTCGAGGCCGCGATAACCCGCGGTGATCGCGGCCGACATGCCGGAGGCACCCGATCCGGCCACGAGCACATCGCACTCGTAAGTCTCAATTGCGTTGCGCTCGTTGCCGGTCATGCGGGCCTCATTTCTTCAGCAGCGGACATTTGGATTCGGAGACCGGGCGGAAGGCGTCCTCACCCTTCACGGTCTTGACGATCTCCAGATAGTCCCACGGCTCCTTGGACTGCTCGGGCGATTTCACCTTGGCGAGATACATGTCGCGGATGACGCGGCCGTCCTCGCGCAATTTTCCGCCATGGACGAAGGTATCCTCGATCGGCAGCTCGCGCATCTTTGCCATCACCTTGGCGGGGTCGTCGGTGCCGGCGGCCTTGATGCCCTTCAGATAATGCAGCACCGAACCGTAGACGCCGGTCTGGATCATGGTCGGCATCACCTTGGTGCGCTCGTAGAATTTCTTCGACCAGGCGCGCGTCGCCTCGTCCATGTTCCAGTAGGACGCCGTTGTCATGTAGGTGCCCTGCGCGGCCTTCAGGCCGACCGCATGCACGTCGGTGTCGAACATCAGGAGACCGACCAGCTTCTGGCCGCCCTGTACCAGGCCGAACTCGCCGGACTGCTTGATGGCGTTGTCGGTGTCCTGGCCGGCATTGGCGAACGCCACCACGTCGGCCTTCGAACTCTGCGCCTGGAGCGCAAAGGAGGAGAAGTCGGCTGTGTTGGTCGGATGCTTCACGCCGCCCAGCACCTTGCCGCCCATCTCGTTGATGAACCGCGTGGCGTCCTTTTCGAGCTGCTGGCCGAAAGCGTAGTCCGCGGTGATGAAGTACCAGGACTTGCCGCCTTCCTTGATCACGGCGGAGGCCGTCACCTTGGACAGCGCGTAGGTATCGTAGGTGAAGTGCACGGTGTTCGGGCTGCACAGCTCGTCGGTGAGCGAGCTCGCGCCGGGGCCGGAGAGCAGCGCGATCTTGTTGCGCTCGCGCACCATGTTGTGCACGGCGATCGCGATGCCGGAGTTGGGGATGTCGACGACGGCGTCGACCTTGCCGTTGTCGAACCAGCCGCGCACGATCTGTACGCCGACGTCGGTTTTCATCTGGTGGTCGGCGCTGATGATCTCGATCGGTTTGCCGAGTACGGTCGGCCCGAATTCCTCGACCGCCATCTTGGCGGCTTCGACCGACCCCGGCCCGCTGTTGTCACGGCCCCAGCTCGACAGATCCRTCAGCACGCCGATCCGCACCGCGTCGTCGGAGACTTGCGCGCGCGCCGCCGTGGTCATGGCAGCCGAAGTCATGGCCGCGAGCAAGGTGCAGGCCAAAAGCCCTCTCATCGTCGATCCCTCTCTTTTATGAGCCGCTTGGCGCGGCCGGTTATCAGTTGGCGGTTAGTTAGATATTAACGAATGAGTTTGTCAATGGCGAATAAGGGGGGTCGATGAGTTCCATGGTCGCCCGGGAGACATTGCCGGAGGCGTGCGCGCAACTGCCGCCACACCCGTCATTGCGAGCGCAGCGAAGCAATCCAGACTTTCTCCGCGGAGGCAGCCTGGATTGCTTCGTCGCAAGAGCTCCTCGCAATGACGGAGTGCGGGAGCAGCGACGCGCAAAATCTCGCATCGTAGTCTCGCACAGAGATCACACCTCCGCAGGTTGCAACCGCCATCGCGATTAGCCATGATGCCGCCAGGAATCTTTTGGGGCAGGGCATGACGGCAGCAACGGGGGTCTCCGCGGCGACGGAGAGATCGACGACGGCGCATGTGGTGTGGGCGAGCGCACTCGGCACCGCGATCGAGTGGTACGATTTCCTGATCTACGGCACGGCAGCTGCACTTGTCTTCAACAAGCTGTTCTTTCCGAGCTTCGATCCCTTCGTCGGAACGCTGGTGGCGTTCTCGACCTATGCGGTTGGCTTCGTGGCGCGTCCGATCGGCGGCGCGATCATCGGGCATTACGGCGACCGGCTCGGCCGCAAGACCATGCTGGTCGCGACCATGATCGCGATGGGGCTCGGCACCTTCCTGATCGGCTGCCTGCCGACTTACAGCCAGATCGGCGTCTGGGCGCCGATCCTGCTCATCATCCTGCGCTTCGTCCAGGGCATCGGGCTCGGGGGCGAATGGAGCGGCGCGGTCGTGATGGTGATCGAGCACGCCGGTGATCGCCGCGGCTTCTACGGCAGCCTAGTTCAGATCGGCTTTCCGGTCGGCGTCGCCGCCTCAACCGGTATCTTCGGCCTGATGACGCAACTGCCCGAGGCGGACTTTTTGAGCTGGGGCTGGCGCGTGCCGTTCCTGATCAGCATCCTGCTCGTCGGCGTCGGCTTCATCGTGCGGCTCAAGCTCGCGGAAACGCCGCATTTCAAGGAAGTCGTCGAGCGCAAGGAAGTGCTGGCGCAGCCGGTGCTGGAGGTGCTGCGCCGCGACTGGCGCAGTTTTCTGCTCGCGATCGGCATCACGGTGTCGGAGGTCGGGCTCGCCTATCTCCTCACCGTCTTCACCGTGGTCTATGCGACGACGAAACTCGGCCTGCCTCGCCAGGTGATCCTGAACGCGGTGGTCTATGCCGCGCTCGTCGAGTTCGCGACGCTGCCGCTCGCCGGCTGGCTCTCCGATATCTTCGGCCGCAGGGCGCTGTATCTCGCCGGCGGGGTGTTCTCGGTGGCGCTGGCGTTTCCGCTGTTCTGGTTCCTCGACACCAGGGAGCCGGCGCTGATCACGTTCGCGCTCGTCGTCACGATGACGCTGACGCACGCCCTGCTGTTCGGGCCGAAGGCGGCGTTCATGCCGGAACTGTTCCGCACCCAGGTGCGCTACAGCGGCGCCTCGCTGGGCGCCAATGTCGCGGCGGCGCTGAGCGGCGGCTTCTCGCCGCTGATCGCAACGGCGCTGCTCGCATGGGCCGGCGCCTACTGGCCGGTGTCGGTCTACATCATCGCGCTGTCGGTCATCACGATCATCGCGACGCTGATGGCGCCGGAGACGGCGCGCGACGCGCTGAAGTCGTAAGGGCCGTCACCGGCAGGCGGGGTTTGCTGCGTCCGGAAACGCCAGGAAGGTGACGGTCGCCGGCACCAGCCGGATCGCCCCCGCAGGTGTTGCGCGCGGCTCAAGTCGGGGCAGTTCGTCGTCGGCACTCAGCGCGAGCGTCTTGCCGTTCAGCTGAACTGTCGCGTCTTGCAGCCGCCTCGCATGTATCGTGTAACGCTCGGCGGGGTGTGACAGCGTCAGGGTCAATGATGCGTGCCGCGACGMGTTGATTGCGAGCATGGACACGGCGCCCCGCATGCCCGGATGGCAATGCGCGTAGAGATGGAGATCTGGCGCGGCGACCGGGTTCGCGTCGAGCACGATCGTTCCCATCAGCCGATGCCAGAGCAGCGCAGCCCAGTAGCTCGGCCGCGGACGGAACGTTCCCTCGTCGAGCAGGCCGTAGTCGCTGGCGGCCAGCGTGTTGTGCATCACCACCTGGACGCCGGCCCTCGCCAGGCGTCCGTGCTGGTCGAGATAGCGGAATGTGTCGAGAAAGGTCTTGTCCGATGGATTGCCGCCGCAGGCGGCGTTTGCCGTCTCCGTCAGCCAGATCGGCTTGCCCGGCTCGAATGCGTCGCGCAGGGCCCGATAGGTCGCGAACGTCGCGTCGGTGCGTGCCAGCCAGTCCGCGGAGAGCGCCTGCGCCGGATCGTCGCGGCCGCCGCAGCGCGGCGAGAGCGTGTTGTAGTGATGATAGGAGAAGCGATCGATGCCGGGGGCGGATGCGGCCAGCAGATCGCGCGTGGTGATGCCCGACCCGGATGGCAACGGCGCGTCGCCGGTTGAACCCGGACCGACGATCAACGTCTCGGGCGCCGCGCGTTGCATCCATTCGCGAAAGATCCTGAAGTCCCGGCCATAAGCGGCCGCATCATATCCCGGCGGTGCGCCGTTCGTCGCCGCAAGCGTCGGCTCGTTCATGAATTCCACCGCCGCGATGTGGCCACCCAGCGAACGCGTCGCGTCGATCAGGCGCTGCGCCTGATCGGTCTTCCACACGCCATCCGCATCGCGGCTGCCCGGACTGATCGCGAAGGAGGTGACGATCTCCGCGTCGACTGCGCGCGCGAAGTCGATGACGTCGCGCCATCGGTTGCGGCTGAGCACGTCATTGAATCCCGGCGGGGGCTTGGCTGGCGCATGGTCCGTGTCGGCAAAGAACGTCGCATTGGCCCAGGTGCCGCTCACGCGCAGATAGGCCGGCGCCAAAGCGGCGGCGAGCTTGCGCAGCCGCGCATTGGCAAGATCGATCGGCGGCCTCTCGCCGTAACGATCCCGCTCATCGAGCGCGCGCATTGTTCGCGGATAAGGCTTCCAGAACCAGCCGCCGGTTACCTCCACCATCTCGATATTGTAGGATTGAAAGCGCGCATCGATCGTCCCGATCGCCTTCAGCTCGGCGGGTGCGATGGAGGCGCCGCCGGCGTGCGCCGCGTCTAACGTTGTGGCAGCGAGCAGGCTCATCAGCAGCATCTGCGGCCGAAGCAGTCCGAAGGCCGACTTGATCCGCGACACGGTCATCTGGTCCGCGGCGCGGGGGCGATGGATTTCCCTCCCGGCCGGCCCTTGCGCACCGAATTCCAGAAATTCTCGGCCGCCCGGGTCATGCGGGCCCGCGTGCGGAACAGCGAGACGCTGATCGGAATGTCCCAATCCGCGCCGCCGGCGCGCAACAGGCGGCCGCTGTCGAGATCGGCGCGGACGAGGCTCATCGGAGCCCACGTCACGCCGCGCCCTTCGCGCGCCATGTCGACCAGCAGCATGACCGGCGCGGCGAAGCCGGGCGCCAGCCACGCCGTCGAATCCTTCGCGGCCAGGAACGAGGTGACGAGCCGCCCCACGCCCGAGCCSGGGTGATAGGCGAGATAGGGCAGCGGCGCGCCCGATGCGCCGGGCAGGGCATAACGAGGCTGTGCCTTTTTGCTGCTGCGTCCACCGCGGCCCGGTTTTGCGGCCGGCGCGCTGATCGGGATCAGCACGTCGGTCGCGAGATCGACGCGCTGGAAGCGGTCCATGTCGAGCCGGCTCACCAGCGTCGGATGGTAGTGCGCCAGCATGAAATGGGCCTGCGCATCCAGAAGTAGCTTCTCGCAGCCGGCGAAATTCGAAGCGACGAGCTGAACGGCCGAGTCGGCCCGCGCGCTGTCGGAGTTGCGAATCCATTCCGGAAAGAAGGTCTGCGACAGTGAATGCGTGGCGGCAAAGGTGATGGTCTCGGCCTTCAGCCGCGCCACTTCGAGCGCTTCCTCGCGTCCGACCAGGACCCGGCGCAGCACGTCCTCCGCGACGGGGCGAAAACTCTCGCCGGCCGGCGTCAGCGTGATCGTGTGGGTCGAACGTTCGAACAGCGGTGTTCCCAGCCACTCCTCGAGCGACCTGATGCGGCGGCTCAGCGCCGGCTGGGTCACATGCCGTCGCTGGGCCGCGCGCGAGAACCCGCCTTCCTCGGCGATGGCAAGGAAATCCTCCAGCCAGACCAGGTCCATGATGCGGTTTTGTCCTCAAATCATACCGATACGGCATTAGCGCCTCGGGCGCTGCTGGTCCAATGTAAACAGCGCAAAACCAGAACAAGGCGCCACTACGCATGGCGCGACGATGCGTTGGAGGAAATCAATTGCAGATCGCCGCAACTCCGCTGTCGGAGCCTATATTGAGCCCGGTTTCCGAACGGCGCCGCAAGCCGCTCTGGCGCGAGCAGTATGTTCTGGTGGTCGCCGGCGCCGCGCTGGGTGCGCTGCTCGGCGCTCTGTTTCCGGCCTTCGCGGTCGAACTCAAGCCGCTCGGCGATGCCTTCATCTCGCTGATCAAGATGACGATCGCGCCGCTGATTTTCCTGGTGGTGGTCACCGGCATCGCGCAGGTCGGTGACATGAAGGCGGTTGGCCGAATCGGCCTCAAGGCCTTTGCCTATTTCGAGGCCGTGACGACGATCTGCCTGTTGATCAGCTTCGTGGTGGTGCGCTGGGTGCAGCCCGGCGCCGGCGTGGCGCATGCCACCGCGCAGCAGGCCGAGACCGTCGCGCGCTATTCGCAGGCTCATGTCGGGTCGCTGTCAGCCTACATCCAGCACATGATCCCGGAGAGTTTTGTCGGCGCGTTCGCGGCCGGCGACGTGCTCCAGGTTCTCGTGCTCGCGCTTCTGTGCGGCATCGGCTTGCTGCTGCTCGGCGAAAAGGCTGCTCCGCTGCGGACGGGCCTTGAGCGGATCACCGAACTCGTCTTCAGCGTCGTGCATGTCGTGGTGGCCTTGGCGCCGATCGGCGCCTTTGGTGCCATGGCTTTCACCGTGGCGAAGTTCGGCGCCGCCACGCTCTATGCGCTGGCGCTATTGGTCGGCACCGCCTGGGCGATGATGGCGTTCTTCATCTTCGTCATTCTCAACGTGATCTGCCGTCTCGCCGGCATCCGCCTGATGGACCTGTTGCGCCTCTTGCGCAACGAGCTGCTCGTCGTGCTCGGCACCTCCTCGTCGGAGACTGCCATCCCCGGCATGATGGAGAAGCTGCCGAAGGCGGGTGTGGGGCGGGCAGTCGCTGGCCTCGTCATTCCCTCCGGCTATTCCTTCAATCTCGATGGTGTCGCGCTGACGCTGCCGCTCTCCACGATGTTCGTCGCCCAGGTCTACGGCATCGAATTGTCGGCCGGCCAGCAATTGAGCCTGTTCGTGGTGATGCTGTTCACCAGCAAAGGCGCCGCGGGCGTCACCGGCGGCGCTTTCGCCGCGCTCGCCGCGACGGTGATCGCCGCGGGGTTGCCGGCGGAGGGACTGGCGCTGCTGCTCGGCATCGACCGCTTCATGTCGCTGGCGCGCGCCATCACCAACACCATCGGCAACGCGGTCGCCGCCATCGTGGTCGCGAAGTGGGATGGAGAATTCAACCGCGAGGACTGGGCCCAGTCCGCCGCTCAAATCCAAGCAGTGAAGTAAGGATCCAAGGCTTTCAATATGGCTACCAACACCAACGAACTGCCCGTCATTGCGCTGACCCCTGGCGACTGTACCGGCATTGGCCCCGAACAGATCGCGCGCATCCTCTCCGACGACCGGCTTGCTGACGCAGCCCGCCTCGTCGTTGTCGGCGATGCCCGCGTGCTCGAGATGGGCATGGCGCATGCCGGCGTGAACCTGAAGGTCGAGCGGATTGCCTCGCCCAAGGCGGCCAATTGGGGCCGCGGCACGGTGCAGCTCGTCGACCTCGGCAACACCGATCCCGCCAAATTCCCGATCGGCAAAGCCAGCGCCGAGTCCGGCCGGCTGACCGGCGAGACGCTGTCGCGCGCGATCGACTTCTCCAAGGCGGGTGAGGTTGACGCCATTACCTTCGCGCCGCTCAACAAGCGCGCGATGTTCGACGGCGGCTGGAAGTTCCCCGACGAGCACAAGATGTTCGCGAGCCTGCTCGGGCATAAGACTTACTTCTCTGAGATGAACGTGCTCGACGGCCAGTGGATGTCGCGCGTCACCGGGCATCAATCGCTGCGCGAGGCGCTCGACGGCATCAATCCGGAGAGCATCACGGACTCGATCGAGCTGGTCGACCGCATGATGCGGAGGGCTGGCGTCGCCAGGCCGCGCATCGCGGTCGCCGCGCTCAATCCGCATGCCGGCGAGAACGGCCTGTTCGGCCGCGACGAGATCGAGATGATCCGACCGACCGTCGAAGCCGCTGCGAAGCGCGGCATTGCGTGCACCGGGCCATATCCCGCTGACACCGTCTATATCCGCGCCTTCGCGGGCGAGTTCGACAGCGTGGTCGCGATGTATCACGACCAGGGCCAGATCGCGACCAAGCTGCGCGGCTTCAACCGCGGTGTCACCGTCACGGCGGGCCTTGAGACCGTCTTCACTACGCCGTCGCATGGCACCGCGTTCGACATCGTCGGCACGGGCGTCGCCAAGACCGGCGCGCTCGAAAGCGCGGTCCGCCTTGCAGCGCAACTGGTATCGATCAAGGTCAAGGAGGCTGCCCATGCAAACTGATCGCAGGACCCTGCTCCAGGCGGCGGCCGCGCTGCCGCTCGCAACCGTCGGCGCCAACGCCGCCTTCGCGCAGACGCCGGCCGCAACGCCCGCAGCAGCGCCACCCAAGGAGGTGACGCGTGCGCTGGCGCATTATCTCGTGACCGCGAGTTATGACGACCTGCCGGCCAATGTGCGCAAGGAAGGCGTGCGCACGCTGCTGAACTGGGTCGGCGTCGCCATCGGCGGATCGCATCACGAGACGGTCGATATCGCGGTCTCGGCGCTCGGTCCGTTCTCCGGGCCGCAGCAGGCCTCGCTGTTCGGGCGGCGCGAGCGGTTCGACATCATGAACGCGGCCTTCATCAACGGTGTGTCGAGCCATATCTTCGACTATGACGACACCCACCTGAAGACGATCATCCATCCTGCCGGTCCCGTGGCGTCGGCCATTCTCGCGCTGTCGGAGATGCAGCCGGTATCGGGCAAGGATTTCCTGAACGCGCTGGTGCTCGGCGTCGAGACCGAGTGCCGGATCGGCAACTCGGTCTATCCGAACCATTACGATGTCGGCTGGCACATCACCGGCACCGCCGGTGTGTTCGGCTCGGCCGCGGCCGTCSGCAAGCTGTTGAAGCTGAACGAGCAGCAGATGACATGGGCGCTCGGACTGGCCGCATCCCAGCCGGTCGGCCTGCGGGAATCCTTCGGCTCGATGAACAAGAGCTTCAATCCAGGCCGTGCCGCATCAAGCGGCATTTTCGCGGCGATCCTGGCCTCGAAGAATTTCACCTCGTCCGACGCCATGATCGAGGCCAAGCGCGGCTGGGCCAACACGATCAGCACCAAGCAGGACTACAACGAGATCCTCGGCGACCTCGGCAAACGCTATGAGGCCGCGCTCAATACCTACAAGCCATTCGCCTGCGGCATCGTCATGCACCCGGCGATCGACGCCGCGATCCAGCTCCGCAACGAGAGCAAGGTGACTGCGGACCAGATCGAGCGCGTCGACCTCAAGGTCCATCCCCTGGTGCTGGAACTCACCGGCAAGAAGACGCCGAAGGCGGGCCTCGAAGGCAAGTTCAGCATCTATCACGCGGTCGCGGTCGCCATCGTCGAGGGCGCCGGCGGCGAGAAGCAGTTCAGCGACCGGGCCGTGACCGATCCGACCGTCGTCGCGCTGCGCGGCAAGGTGAATCCGGTGATCACACCCGGCATCAAGCCGGAGCAGGTCGATCTCACCATCGTGCTCAAGGACGGCCGCAAGCTCAACCGCTACATCGAGCATGCGATCGGCAGCGTCGAGGTGCCGATGACGGACAAGCAGCTCGAAACCAAATTCTCGGACCTTGCAGAGGGTATCATCCCTGCTGCGACGATCCGGCGCGTGATGGACGCCTGCTGGAATGTCGAGAACCTGCCGAACGCGGCGGAGATCGCAAGGATGTCGGTCGCAACCTGACCGCGGAGGAGAACAGCATGCCGTCACGCCGCCGTTTCCTGCAGTCCGCCGGTTCGGTTGCCGCCTTGGTCGCCACCGGCGGCCGTGCGGCTCTCGCGGCGAGCCCAGGTGTCACCGAGCGTCTCGCCCGCTACATGGTCGTCGCGCGCGACCAGGAGCTGCCGGAGCAGGTGCTGCGTGAATGCAAGCACCGCATTCTCGATACGCTCGGCGCGATGGTTTCGGGCTCGCGCATGCGGCCGGGCGAAATGGCGCTGAAATATGTGCGCACCCTCGGCGGCGATGCACAGGCGTCCGTCGTCGGCTCCGATTTCCGGACCACGGCTGTCAACGCGGCGTTGGCGAACGCGATGTGTGCGCATGCCGAYGAGACCGACGATTTCGAGCCCGTCACCAAGGCGCATCCTGGGTGTTCGGTCGTGCCGGCTGCACTCGCGATTGGCGAGCGCGAGCATCGCAGCGGACAGGACGTCATTCGCGCCGTCGCGCTCGGCTACGACCTGACCTGCCGGCTGCTGTTCGCTCTGGGTCCCGACCTCGTCCGCGGTTCGCATCGGAGTGCCGAAGGGACGTCCTCGACGTTTGGCGCGCTCGGGGCCGCCGCATCGCTGGCGCGGCTCGATGAAAAGGGAATGCGCTACGCGATCTCCTATTCGTCGCAGCAGGTGTCCGGCCTGTGGAGCTGGGTGAAGGATCACGATCACATCGAGAAGGCGTTCGACTTTGCCGGCATGGGGGCCCGCAACGGCGTCATGGCGGTCGACATGGTGAAAGCGGGCCTCACCGGCGTCGACGACGTGCTCGATGGCACCCACAATCTCTTCATCGCGCTGTCGACCGATCCGAAGCCGGAAGAGATGGTGAAGGATCTCGGCAAGCGCTTCTATGTCACGGAGACGGCGATCAAGACATTTTCGGTCGGCTATCCCATCCAGTCGCCCCTGGATGCAATGCTGACGTTGCGCAAGCAGCACAGCCTCACGCCAGATAATGTGCGTAATATTCTAGTCAAGCTGCCGACCGATGCGATGGGAATTGTGGGCGAGAGCGCGATGCCAGACGTCAACTGCCAGCATCTCGCGGCTGTCGCGCTGGTCAAGGGCGCCGTGTCGTTCAATGACAGTCACGACGTCGCGTTGATGCATGATCCAAAGATCCTGGAGCAGCGCGCCAAGGTGACGCTGGCCGGCGACAAGGCGCTGATGGACCCGGCGGCGCCGCGCGGTGCTGTCGTCGAGGTGACATTGACCGATGGCAGGAAGGTCGAGCACTTCACGAAGTATCCGCCGGGCACCAAGGAGAATCCGCTGAGCACGGAAGCAGTGGCGGCCAAGACGCGGGATCTGATTGCACCGGTATTGGGCAGTGACAGGGCCGAGAGGCTGATCGACCAGATCGGCAATCTCGAACGGCTTGACGACGTCGGCAAGTTGAGGCCATTGCTGACGGCGTGATGAATCAATCAACAACAAGACAAACATCAAGGAAGTGCCCATGCGCGGGGTTATGCGACGCACCTTTGTGGCCGCCTGTGCGGCCGTTCTGTTCTCCGGCTTCGCGGTAGCGCAGGATTATCCCTCCCGACCCGTCAAGATCATCGTGCCGTTCCCGGCCGGTGGGTCCAACGACATCATCGCCCGCATCGTCGCGCAGAAGCTGACCGAGCGGAACGGCCAGACCTTCCTCGTTGAGAACCGCGGCGGCGCCGGTGGCAATATCGGCGCCGAGACGGTCGCGAGCGCAGAGCCCGATGGCTACACCCTGCTGCTGACCGCGCCGCCTCCACTGACGATCAACGGCTCCCTCTACAAAAAGCTACCGTTCGATCCGGCCAAGGCCTTTGCGCCGGTGGCGCTGATCGCCTCGGTGCCGATTGTGCTGGTCGTCAATCCGTCGGTGCAGGCGAAGAACGTGGGTGAGCTGATCGCGCTGGCCAAGGCGAAGCCCGGCTCGCTCAATTTCGGCTCGTCCGGCATCGGCTCGACGAATCATCTGGCGGGCGAATTGCTCAAGAGCATGGCCGGCGTGGACATCGTCCACGTGCCCTATCGCGGCGCCGCGCCAGCGATGAACGATCTGCTCGCGGGCCAGATCCCCTTCATGTTCGACAACATGCCGGCGGTGCTGCCGCAGGTGCAGGGCAGGGCCATCAATGCGATCGCGGTTGCTGGTACCAAGCGTGCGGAAGCACTGCCCGACGTGCCGACCGTGGCCGACACCATTCCCGGCTTCGAGGCTTCGTCCTGGTTTGGGCTGGTGGCGCCGGCCAAGACGCCAGCACCCGCGCTCGCCAAGCTGAGCGGCGAGCTCGAGACCATTCTGAAGATGCCCGACGTCAAGAAGCGGCTTGCCGAGCTTGGCGCCGAGCCCGGCGCGGTGTTTGGGCCGGCGTTCGGGCAGTTCATGGCGGACGAAACCACGAAGTGGGGCAAGCTCGTCAAGGCGTCCGGCGCCACAGTGGATTAGGGTAGCGTCATGGATCTCAATCTGGGCGGCAAGGTTGCCGTCGTTACCGGCGGCAGCATCGGTATCGGCCGCGCGATCGCCGCCGAACTCGCGCGCGAGCAGGCGCATGTCGTCATCGTCGCCCGCGATGCCGAGCGGCTTTCGGCGTCAGCACAGGAAATGTCGCGGGACACCGGCCGGCGTGTGATCGCCTGTGCCGGCGACATGACCAAGCCCGACGACATCGCGCGAGCGATGACCACCGCGCGCGAGGCCTTCGGCCGCATCGATATCCTCGTCAACAACGCCGGCGCCTCTCCGATGGGCCGGATCGCGGAGACGCCGGATGCGACCTGGGCCAAATCGATCGAGCTGAAGCTGCTCGGCTACATGCGCTGTGCGCGCAATGTCCTGCCGGAAATGCGCGACCGCCGCTGGGGCCGCGTCATCAACATCATCGGCCGCAGCGGCCACCAGCCGCGCGCGGCCTATATGGCGGGCGGCGYGGTCAACGCGGCGCTGCTGAACTTCACGCTGGCGCTCGCCGAGGAATGCGCGCCCGACAATGTGCTGGTCACCGGCGTCAATCCCGGACCGGTGCAGACCGACCGCTGGGACAGCCTCATCTCTCAAGGTGCGGCGATCGCCGGGCAAGATCAGGGCGCGACCAATGCTGCGGCGATCGCCTCGGTTCCGCTCGGCCGCGTCGGGCAGCCGCACGAGGTGTCCGGCATCGTCGCGTTCCTCTGTTCAGACCGCGCGTCCTTCATTACTGGTACCTGCATCAATGTCGATGGCGGCGGAACGAGGTGTATCTGATGGGTAGCGAACTGCGGAAGATCGGTGTCARCGAGGATTGCGAGCTTGCGGTTCGCATCGATGATTATCTGCTGCCATGGGACGTCAAACCGCCGGTCGTGATGCTGCACGGGCTCGCCGAGAGCGGCGAGGCGTTCCGGCGCTGGGTGCCCTATTTCGCCACGCATCACCTCGTGGTGCGCCCGGATCTGCGCGGCTACGGCGATTCGACGCCGATGCAGGGCGATTATGTCTATCGCTTCGCAGGCCTTGGCGACGACATCATCCGGATGCTGGACGTGCTGAAGCTCGATCGCGTTTTCCTGGTTGGCGGCAAGATCGGCGGCACCCTGGCGATGCACCTGACCGCAAAACACCCGGATCGCGTGATCGCAGTCGCCGCGGTCGGTGCGCCGGCCTCGCTCACCTCGTTCAACGAGCGGGCGCCGACCTGGCGCAAGCAGATCCGCGAGCAGGGCGTCGAGCCCTGGGTGCGCGAGACCACGGCCGGCCGGCTCGGCTCGTCGCTGCCGCCGGCGGCGCTGGACTGGTGGATCAAGCTGATGTCGAAGACCAAGGCTTCGACGCTGGAGGCGTTTTTGCAGATGGTGCCGACGGTCGATGTCACCGGCGAGCTTCCGTCCATCAAGCGCCCGGCGCTGGTGATCACCACGACCGGCTCCGGTCTCGGCGACGTCGCCTCCGTGAAGGCATGGCAGGAAACGATTCCAGGCTCGAAGCTGGAAGTGCTACCGGGCGATTCCTATCACGTCGCCGCGACTGACCCGGACGCGTGCGCGCAAAAAGTTCGCGCGTTCTTCGATCGCGTCGCGACTTAAGACGTACAGGGCGGGCCATTGGCCCGCCCCGCATTTGGCTCTAAGACTACCGTTCGACAAGAAACGGCAAATATCAGGGAGTGAAGCCATGACAAAAACCACGCGACGCAGCGTGCTCACGGCCGCAGCCGCGATGACAGCGGCAGGCCTTACTGAGGCGGCGCCGGCCGCCGCGCAGGCCGGACCGAAGCCGATCTTCCCGGTGCCGATGGTCACGATTCCGATCGTCGGCGAGACCCAGGTGTTCCAGGTCCGCCGCATCTACTGCATCGGCCGCAACTATGCCGCGCACGCGATCGAGCGCGGGTCGGATCCGAACCGCGAGCCACCCTTCTTCTTCCAGAAGCCGACGGACGCGATCCAGAACGTCGCGATCGGCGAGGTTGCCGACCACCCCTATCCGTCGCTGACCAAGAACTATCATCACGAGGTCGAGCTGGTCGCCGCGCTGAAATCGGGAGGCATCAGCATCCCGGCCGACAAGGCGCTCGATCACGTCTATGGCTACGCGCTCGGCCTCGACATGACCCGGCGCGATCTCCAGAACGGCATGGCCGCGGAGAAGAAGCCCTGGGAGATCGGCAAGAGCTTTGACCACGCCGCGGTGATCGGCCCTATCCACCCCGTGAGCAAAACCGGCCACTTCGAGAAGGGCGCCATTTCGCTCGCGATCAACGGCACGGTGAAACAGAACTCGGATCTCAGCAAGATGATCTGGAGCGTTGCCGAGCAGATCGCAAAGCTCTCCGAAGCGTTCGAGCTGAAGGCCGGCGACGTCATCTATTCCGGCACGCCGGAGAATGTCGGCCCGGTGGTGAAGGGCGACGTTCTGCTGTGCAAGCTCGAGGGCCTGCCGGATATGTCGATCAAGATCGTGTAGTTCTTTACCTCTCCCCGTAAGAACGGGGGCGAGGGAGCGCGCCGTCAGCTTGTCGACGGATTGTCCAATCTTGGAGGCGCTAAATGTTGCGGCGTGGTCTGATTGCTGCGTTGGGCTTGGTCTTCATCATGACCTCCATTCCCAGCTCGAAAGCCGAAGGCCCCGTCGACATCGCGCCGACGGGAGCGCTCCGCGTGGCGGTGGCCGTCGGCCCGGCCGCGTCGGCGTTCTGGACGACGCRCGATCCATCGACCGGAAAACCGCGCGGCGTTACGGTCGAACTCGCCAAGGCTGCCGCTGACAAGCTGCACGTTCCGCTTCAGCTCGTCGAATACCCGAGCTCCGACGAGATCGCCGCCGCCGGCAGCAAGGACGTCTGGGATCTCTCTTTCATGCCGGCGGACGTCAAGCGCGAGCAGTTCGTGGACCAAGGGCCCGCTTACGTCGCCTATATGAGCGGCTATCTCACCCGCGCCGGATCGGACATCCGGATCGTTGCGGATGTCGATCGCGCCGGCATGCGGGTCGGCTGTATCGAAGGGACATCGACGTCACGCACGGTCGAAAAATCCTTGAAGCAGGCGAAGCTGACAAAGTTCGTGAAGCCGGAAGAGGCGGCCGAATTGATCGGCAAGGGGCAGCTCGATGCTCTCGCCATGGGAATGGGAGCCTTGGAAGACCTTTCGCGAAAGCTGCCCGGAACCAAGGTGCTGGATGAGGTGATCCAGTCGACCGGCGTGGTCGTGGTCGTTCCCAAGGGCAAGGCCGTGGCGAAGACCTGGGCGGCGCGCTTCCTGGATGAAGCCAAGATAGACGGCACCGTGCGTCGTGCGCTCGATGGTAATGGATTTACCAGCGACAAGATCGCGCCGTGATCTGGCCCCGCTGGAACCGCGAGTGGCGGCGGAGGTCTTTGAATTGCCGGAGTTCCATCGGCCATTGCCCCGTGTTGGGCAACGAACAAACCTCGTGCGGCCATATTTGAGTAAGAGTGATCTCCCGAGAGGGAGGCGCTTGCGATGAAGAAAGTTCTGATCACTGCGGTCGTGCTGCTGGCTGGCGTGCCTGCGAGCGCCGTTGCGCAGGAGCGCGCTGGTGCTGCGGCGATAGGCGCCGTGTCCGGGGCCGTCGTGCTCGGTCCGGTCGGTGCGGTCGCGGGTGCAGTGATTGGCTATACCGCCGGTCCTTCAATCGCGAGGTCATGGGGCGTGAGAGGTTCGCGGTCGGCAAGACACCAGCAGCCGCCACGCCGCGAGGCGTACCGCGCAGCCGCAACCGGCGCTCCGCCGAGCGCACGTGAGGCGATGAATGCCAACGGCCAGATCAGAGCCGCCAGCAATCCGAATCCGCCGGCTCAAGCCGCGCCTCCGGTGCAGCCAGTTCAAGCTGCCCCGGCTCCGCCGGCGGAGACTTCGACCCCGCCCGTTCAGGGACTCGAATGAGGCTCCGGCTTTAGGCCGCGGTCGTCTTCGGCCGCAGCCGGTCGACGGTCCGTGCGATCAGCGCGGCCACCTCCGGCACTTTTGGACCAATGCGAAATTCCGGCCCTGCGACGACGACCGAGAGCCGGCGATCACCGATCGGCAGCGGGATCGCCGCGCCGGCGAGATCGCGGCTGTAATCGGCAAAGCTCTGGCAATAGCCGCGCGCGATCGAATTGCGCAGCTCGATCTCGACGGCCTCGATGCTGATCGGCGTCGACGGGCCGTATTGCTTGAACTCGATCTTACGATAGACGGAGTCGCGCTCTTCCTGTGAATATTGCAGCAGCAGCGCGCGGCCGCTGGCGGTGGCGTGGATCGGAACGCGGTGCCCGATGGTCGCGAAATAGCGGATCGCGGCCTGGGATTCGACGACGTCGATGAACACCGCCATGACGCCCGCCGGCGCCACAATCGATGCGGTCTCGCCGGTCTCCGCCGAGAGATCTGCGATCAGCTGATGCGTCCACGGCGGCAGCGGCTCGACCTCGGAGATCATCCGCGCCATCGCCAGCCAGCGCGGCGTCGGATAGAAACCGGCGCGCGGCCGCGGCTCATAGAGGTACCCCTTCTCCGACAGCGTCGCGAGCAGGTTGAAGGTCGACGAGCGCGGCCAGCCGAAATGATCGGCGATCTCAGCAAGCGTCGCCGGCTTCCTCGTTTGCGCGAAGAATTCCATGATCTCCAGGACGTTTGCGGCTTGGCGAACGATCATGGTGGCGGCGTTCCGATCTAGGTCTGGCCGAGGATCTTCTTCGCGGCGCGAAGATGCGGCTTGTCGATCATCTGGCCGTCGAGCCGCAGCGTGCCGGAGTTCGGATTGCTCGCGAATGCGGCGATCACTTTTTCCGCCCAGGTGCGCTCAGCCTCGGTCGGCTCGAACGCCGCGTTGACGACGTCGACATGTTTCGGGTGGATCAGCGCCTTCGCCGAAAACCCGTCGCGCCGCGCGGCGCGCGTTTCCTGCTCGAGGCCGGCGAGATTGTCGATGTCAGTATAGACGGTGTCGATCGGCGCGACCTCGGCCGCGGCCGCGGCCATCAGGCAAAGATCGCGCGCGAGGCGGTAGGGGCTGTGGAACACGCCGCCTGCGGCCTTTTCCGTGGCGCCGAGCGAAGCCGAGAGATCCTCCGCACCCCACATCAATCCGGCGAGGCGGGGGGAGCAGCCCTTGTAGCTGCCGAGGCCGAAGATCGAGCTGGCTGTCTCCGTCGCGACGCAGACGATGCGCGTCGCGCCGACGGTGATGCCGGCCGCGGCTTCCAAGGCTTCGAGCCAGGTTGCAACCTGGCGCACGTCATCGCCGCCTTGCGATTTCGGCAGAACGATGCCGTCGGGCTTGCCGGGCATCACCGCGGCGAGATCGGTGAGCGTCAGGCCGGTGTCGAGCGCGTTGACGCGGACATAGAGCTGATGCGGGCCGGGGCGGCCCTTCAGCATCGCAAGCGTCAGGGTGCGCGCCTCCGGCTTCTTGTCGGTGACGACGGAATCCTCGAGATCGATGATCAGCGCGTCGGCCTTGCCTTCGCTCGCCTTCTCGAATTTGCGCGGGGAATCCCCCGGCACGAACAGCATCGAACGCATCAGACCGGCCTCTTGTGCATCATCGCCATGCGGCGGCATTTGCCGACGATCTCGTCGTTCTGGTTCAAGGCGTGGTGCTCGAACTCGACGATACCCGCTCTCGGGCGCGATTTGGATTCCCTCAACGAAAGCACCTTCGTCGTCGCCCGCAAGGTGTCGCCATGGAAGACCGGTTTTGGAAACGTGACGTCGGTCATGCCGAGATTGGCAACAGTGGTCCCCATGGTCGTATCATAGACCGTCATGCCGATCATGATGCCGAGGGTGTAAAGGCTGTTGAAAATGCGCTGGCCGAACTCGGTCTTTTCAGCGAAATGCGCGTCGATATGCAGCGGCTGCGGGTTGAGCGTCAGCAGGCTGAACATGGTGTTGTCCATCTCCGTGACGGTCCGGGTCAGCGGATGCCTGAACTCCTGGCCCACAGAAAAGTCCTCGAAATAAAGCCCGGCCATCGCGGTTTCCTCCCTGTATAGCTGCGATTCTGGCCAGCGCTGCCGTTAGGGCGGCGCGGCCAGGTGAACTGCTTTTTGCTCTGCGAGCTGCTCGATCTCGTCGGTCGAGAAGCCGGCCTCGCGCAAAATGTCGCGGCCATGCTGGCCGAGCGTCGGTGCGGGGCCGGCGGCTTCCGGCTGGGTTACGCTCCAGGTGGAGGGCACGCGCATCTGGCGGATCCGGCCTTCCACGGGATGATCCACCGTCCTGAAGAAGTCGATCGCATTGAGATGCGGATCGTCGAGGATCGTCTCCAGCGTGTGCATCGGCATCACCGGAATGTCGGCGCGCTCGAGCAGATCGCGCCATTCTGCGGTGGTGCGTGTGAGGAAGATGTGGCCGATCTCCTCGTAGATCTCGTCGATGTGCTTCGTCCGCGCGGCGTGGTTGGCGAAGCGCGGCTGATCGAGGAAATGCGGCTGTCCGATCGCCTCGAAGAAGCTGCGCCAGTGCTT
The DNA here is from genome assembly GCF_052114925.1 of Bradyrhizobium sp. 2TAF36. NCBI lineage: Bacteria > Pseudomonadati > Pseudomonadota > Alphaproteobacteria > Hyphomicrobiales > Nitrobacteraceae > Bradyrhizobium > Bradyrhizobium sp. 2TAF36. The sequence continues at coordinate 68,610 of NZ_JBFRFR010000002.1, forward strand.
GTCGTTGTAGATGAGGACGCAGAGATAGCCGTCACTGGTCTTGTAGGGGCGGCGATAGCGCGACAGCAGGCGGGCATAGCCGCCATGGTCGAGCGGCGGATCGTAGGTGAGGCCGCCCAGATGATCGACCAGCACGAACTCCGTCATCGATTCGAACATCGGCACGTCGATGCGTTGGCCAACGCCGGTGCGGCTCTGATGCATCAGCCCGCCCATGATCGCATTGACCAACATCAGGCCGACGATGCGGTCGGCGATGGTGACGGGGACGTAGCGCGGCGTGCCGTCGCCGGCCGCCGCAAGCAGCGTCGGAATCGTGGCGGCGCCCTGGATGAGATCGTCATAGGCGGGCTTTGCGGCATAGGGCCCGGACTGGCCGTAGCCGAACGCGCCGACATAGATGAGCGCGGGGTTGATCTCGCGAAGTGTCTCGTAGTCGAGGCCGAGCCGCGCCATTGCCTGTGGGCGCACGTTGTAGACGAGCGCGTTGGCGTGCTTCGCCAGCCGCAGCAAGGTGTCGCGGCCTTCCGTCTTCTTCAGGTCGAGCACGATGCTGCGCTTGCCGCGATTGGCATTGAGGAACATCCCGCCCATGCCGGGCGTGCGGCCGGGACCGATCTGGCGAACGATGTCGCCCTCAGGGCTTTCGACCTTGATCACGTCGGCGCCCATGTCCGCCAGCACCTGGGTGCCGTAGGGGCCCATCAGCACCGAGGTCAGGTCGAGAATGGTGAAGCCGGCGAGCGGTCCCATGAGGCCTCGTTGGATAAATTCATATACGTGAAGTTAGAGTTCATAAAATAGCGGTGTCAATTCGGCGACTCCAGTTTACGGCGCATGGCTCCATGAATAATTCATATACTTGACAGATAAATTCACCTATATGTACATTTTCAAGCAAGAAATAGAGCGAGGGCCGGACGGCGCCGCAGCAATTCGCTGCCGCGTTCGGCGTGGGGACGCGTCAAGGAGAACGACATGAAGAAGAATCTGGTCCGGGCTGCAGCAGTGCTCGCTCTCTCGCTGCCGGTCTCGACGCTGCAGGCGCAGGCCCTGGAGCTGAAGGTCGCCGATAGCTTCCCCGCCGGTCACTATCTCGTCCGCCTGATGCTGAAGCCCTGGATGGACGACGTCACAAGGCGCACCAACGGTGCGGTGACCTTCACCTATTATCCGAACCAGCAGATCGGCAAGGCGGCGGACATGCTGCGGCTCACCCAGTCCGGCGTGGTCGATATCGGCTACATCGGACCGTCCTACGTCTCCGACAAGATGCCGCTGTCGGAGGTCGCGCAATTGCCGGGTGCGTTCGAGACTGCGTGCCAGGGCACGATGGCTTATTGGAAGGCTGCGCGCGAAGGCATTCTGGCCAAGCAGGAATACGCGCCGAACAAGATCAAGCTGCTGCTCGCCGTAGTGCTGCCGCCCTACCAGGTGTGGACCGTCAAGTCGAAGGTGGAAACCACCAAGGACATGCAGGGCCTGAAGCTGCGCACCACCGGCGGCGCGCAGGACCTGACGCTGCGTGCGCTCAACGCCGTGCCGGTGCGCATGGCTGCGCCCGATGCCTATGAGTCGCTGTCGCGCGGCACCATGGACGGCCTGCTGTTCCCGCTCGACAGCGTCGTCTCATACGGCCTCGACAAGCTGGTCAAGCACGCCACCGAAGGCGTCAGCTTCGGCAGCTTCATCGTTGCCTACTCCATCAACCAGTCGGTCTGGGACAAGCTACCCGACGACGTGAAGAAGGCGATGAACGAGGCTTCGGAGGCGATTACGCCGCAAGCCTGCGCCGGCGTCGAAAAGGAAGGCGAAGTCACCAGGAAGCAAATGCAGGACGAAGGCATCAGCTTCGATCCGCTGCCGGAGGCGACGCGCACCGAGATCAAGGACAAGCTCAAGGGCGTCGGCAAGGAGTGGGCGAGCGGGCTCGACAGCCGCGGCAAGCAGGCGTCTGCCGCGCTGAAGGAGTTCGACGATCTGCTCGCCGCGGGCGGCGCCAAGTAGAGCGCCAGGTAGTCCGACATCCAACAGGGAGGCGCTAGAGGTGATCAAACGGGCAGGAGATGTGCTCGGCGCGCTGGAGCGCGCGCTGACGGTGATCGCGGTGGTGTTCATGTTCGTGATCATGCTGCTGGTGGTGACCGACGTGTTCATGCGTTACGCGCTGAACAGCCCTTTCTCCTTCACCTATGATCTGATCGGGCTCTATCTCCTCGCTGGCGTGTTCTTCTTCACGCTGTCGGACGCGCTGCGTGAGCATGTCCATGTCGGCGTGGACATCCTCTTGTCGCGCTTCTCGCTGACGGGGCGACGGTTGTCCGAGATCGTCACGGCGCTCGCCGGCCTGTTCGTATTCATCCTGATCTGCAAGGTCGGGTTCGAGCGCGCGCTGGAGAATTACGAGCAGCACGACGTGCTCTCCGGCGCGATCCCCTGGCCGACCTGGATTTCGGCGGCGCTGGTGCCGTTCGGCTGCGGCGTGCTGGTGCTGCGGCTGGCGCTGCAGCTCGTCGGCAATGTGCTGAGCCTCGTCAGCGGCCGCGACCTCTATCCGCTGCCGCCGGTGACCGGCGTCGGCGAAGCACGCGGCTTCGAGTAACGGGCGATATCCCCATGACACCTTTCATCGTTCTCGCCCTGCTGTTCGGCCTGCTTGCCCTCGGCACGCCCGTCGGCTTTGCCATGGCTTTCTCCGGCTCGGTCGGCCTCGTCATGGTTGGCGGATGGCCCACGCTGTTCGGCATCCTGCAGACAGCGCCGCTCTCGACCGTCTCGGCCTACGAGCTGATCACCATTCCGATGTTTCTCTTGATGGCAGACCTCGTGCTGCTGTCGGGTGTCGCGGACGATCTGTTCAAGACCGCTTCGGCCTGGGTCGGCCGCATTCCCGGCGGCCTCGGCATGGCAACCGCGCTCGCCGGCGCCGGTTTTGGCGCGATCTGCGGCACCTCGACCGCTTCCGCCGCGACGCTGTCCTCGACCAGCCTGCCGGCGATGATCCGCCAGGGCTACGAGCCGAAGATGGCGGCTGGCGTCGTTGCGATCTCGGGCACGTTGTCGATGCTGCTGCCGACCAGCGTTGCGCTCGTCATCTTCGGCCTGCTGGCGGAGGTAAACATCGGCAAGCTGCTGATCAGCGGCATCATCCCGGCGATCCTGGTCACGTTCACCATCATGGCCACGATCTACTTCCTGGTCTGGCAGGATCCTTCGCGCGCACCGGCCGCGAAGTCTGTACCGTGGCGCGAGAAGTTTGCGCTGCTGTGGCAGGTCTCGCCGATGGTGGTGCTGTTCTCGATCGTGACAGGCACGATCTATCTCGGCGTCGCAACGCCGACGGAAGCCTCCGCCTTCGGCGCGTTCGGCGCCTTCCTGCTCGCCATCGTCAAGGGCAAGATCACGCCGTCCTCGCTCTATGCGACGCTGCTGCGCGCCTGCCACGGCACCTGCATGATCATCATGATCCTGGTCGGTGCCTCGATCTTCGGCTATTTCTTCACGCTGACCCATGTCACGCAGGACCTCGTCGCCTGGATCGGCAGCCTTCCGGCCTCGCGCTGGGTGATCATTACATTGATCCTGTGCGGCTACATCGTGCTCGGCTCGTTCATGGACCAGATCGCGATCCTGGTGCTGACCGTGCCGATCGTGCTGCCGCTGATCAAGACGCTGGGCTTTGATCCGATCTGGTTCGGCGTCATCAAAATCGTCACCGCAGAAGTCGGCATGATCACGCCGCCGGTCGGGCTCAACTGCTTCATCGTTGCTCGCTATGCCAAGCGGCCGGTGGCGGAAGTGTTCCACGGCACCTTCCCGCACTTCATCGCGCACCTGATCGCAATCGCGATCCTGGTGGCGTTTCCCTCGATCATTCTCTGGCTGCCCTCGCAGATGGGGCGCTAGGCCCAACGAGCCTCCATAAGGAGACCATCATGGATTTCGCGCTCACCGATCAGCAGGAAGCCATTCGTGCCGCCGTCGCAAAAGTTTGCGAGGACTTTCCCGACGCCTATTGGCTGAAGAAGGACCACGACGGCGGCTTCCCGCACGACTTCCACAAGGCGATGGCCGATGCCGGCTGGCTCGGCATCTGCGTGCCGGAGGAATATGGCGGCTCCGGGCTCGGCATCACCGAGGCCGCGATCATGATGCGCGCCATCGCGGAATCCGGCGCCGGCATGTCCGGCGCCTCCGCGGTGCACATCAACGTCTTCGGGCTCAACCCCGTCGTGGTGTTCGGCACCGAGGAGCAGCGCAAGCGCATGCTGCCGCCGATGGTCGAGGGCCGCGAGAAGGCGTGCTTCGCCGTCACCGAGCCCAACACCGGCCTCAACACCACGCAACTCAAGACCCGTGCCGTCGCCAAGAACGACCGCTACATCGTCAACGGCCAGAAGGTGTGGATCTCCACCGCGCAGGTCGCGCACAAGATCCTGCTGCTGGCGCGCACCACGCCGCTGGAGGACGTGCGGTCGCCGACCCATGGCCTCAGCCTCTTCTACACGGATTTCGACCGCAAGAAGATCAAGGTCCACGAGATCGAGAAGATGGGCCGCAAGATCGTCGATTCCAACGAGCTGTTCTTCGAGGATTTCGAGATCCCGATGGAGGACCGCATCGGCGAAGAGGGCAAGGGTTTTCAGTACATCCTCGAAGGCATGAACCCCGAGCGTATCCTGATCGCGGCGGAAGCGGTCGGCCTCGGCAAGCTCGCGCTGTCGCGCGCGACCGAATACGCCAAGACGCGCGTGGTGTTCAACCGTCCGATCGGCAAGAACCAGGGCATCCAGCATCCGCTCGCGGTGAACTGGGTCGAGCTCGAGGCGGCCTGGCTGATGGTGATGCAGGCAGCCTGGCAATACGACAAGGGCTTGCCTTGCGGCGCTGGCGCGAACGCCGCGAAATATTTCGCAGGCGAAGCCGGCTACCATGCCTGCGAGCAGGCAGTGATGACCCATGGCGGCTTCGGCTATGCCAAGGAATTCCACGTCGAGCGTTATCTGCGCGAGGTCCTGATCCCGCGCATCGCGCCGGTCAGCCCGCAGCTCGCGCTCAGCTTCATCGCGGAAAAGGTGCTCGGGCTGGCGAAGTCTTACTAGTCTTCGCGCGGATCGCTTAGCGGGGACGCCAATGAACCTCGACTTCTCCGGCCTGATCCGGGAGGGCGACCGTGTCGTGTGCGGGCAGGCAACGGCTGAGCCGGTCACCCTGACCGAAGCGCTGGTCGCGCAAGCCGGGCATCTGCCGGCGTTCCGCATGATGGTCGGTCCAATATTCTCCGACACGTTTTCCGCCGCGTGCGCGCCCAACATCTCGTTCCAGAGCTATGGCGTGATCGGGAATGCGCGGCGGCTCGCGAAAGCGGGACGGCTCGACGTGATCCCGAGCAACTACAGCGCCTTCTGCGCCGATTTCGCCTCACGGCGCCATCGTGCGGATGTGGTGCTGGTGCAACTCGCCGAGTCCGGCGATGGTCGATTGAGCGCAAGCCTCTCCAACGATTATGTCATCGATGCCGCACGGGGCGCGCGAGTGGTCATCGCCGAGATCAATCCGGATGCGCCCCTTACGTTCGGGGCGGAATGGCCCGAGGACGTGCCGATCCATTTGCGTGTGCCGGCCCGGCGCCCGCCGGTGGAATTGGCCTCGCCCCCGATCGATGACATCTCCCGGCTGATCGCCGCGCATGCGGCGAGCCTGATCGCCGACGGCAGTACGCTTCAGTTCGGTGTGGGACGCATTCCGGACGCGATCCTGTCCTCGCTCTCCCATGCCCGCAATCTCGGCATCCATTCCGGCCTGATCAATGACGCCGTTGTCGACCTGATCGAGCGCGGCGCGGTGACGAATGCAGAGAAGGGAATCGATGCCGGGACCACGGTGACGAACCAGGTGATCGGCACGAAGCGGCTCTATCGCTTCGTGCACGAGAACAAGGCGGTTTCGGTGCGGCCGACGTCATATACGCACGGCCAGAATGTGCTGGCGTGGATCAACCGGCTGGTCGCGATCAACTCGGCGCTCCAGGTCGGGCTCGATGGCAGCGTCAACTCCGAAACGCTTAACGGCGTCGCGATCGGCGCCATCGGCGGGCAGCTCGATTTCGTGCGCGGTGCCAATGCATCGCCCGGGGGCAGGGCGATCATCGCGCTGCCGGCGACGGCGTCCGACGGGACCAGCCGCATTGTCGTCCATGTGGAGACCGTGACGACGCCGCGCGCCGATGTCGATGCCATCGTGACCGAATGGGGCGTTGCAGAGCTGCGTGGTTGCGGACTTGCCGAGCGCGCGCGCCGCATGGTCGCGATCGCGGCGCCCGGGCACCGCGATGCGCTGTCGGCACAACTTCGCGCCGCGCGCTAGAATCTGGCGAGCCATCTGAAACAGGCGGGCCTATTCGGCGGCGATCCGTTCCATTGCCATGGCGCGAAGCCGGGCGCGCTGGATTTTCACACCGTTGGCGCTGTCGGTGACGGGGAAAGCGTCGACGATATAGATTCGTGCCGGCACCTTATAGCCGGCCAGCCGCTCGCGCAGGCGGGCCACCAGCATCTCCTGCTGCGGCGGCTCCTCGGCCGGAATCACAAAGGCGACGCAGCGCGCCTGACCCCTAAGATCGACCGCGACAACCTGGGCGTCGGCAACCCCCGTGCAGGCTTTGAGCTCGTCCTCGATCTCGCCGGGCGCAACCAGGAAGCCGCCGAGCCGCATCGCATCGCCCGCGCGGGTCTCGTAGACGAAGGCGCCGTCGCTGCGCATCCGGCCGATGTCGCCGGTGCGGAAGAAGCCGTCCGCGGTGATCGCGTCGTGCGTCGCATCCGGGTTGTTGAAATAGCCGAGGAAGCGCGAGGGCGCGCTGATCTCGATCTCGCCGGAGACGCCTTGCGCCGCCAGCTCCCCGGTCTCAGTGTCGCGCACGCGCACCTTCGCGTCGGGAGACATCGGCCAGCCGCCGCCTTCGATGCGAGCGGCGAAGGCATCACCGGAGCGGGCGATCGAGAACAGCGCCTGCACCTCGCTCGAACCGTAGAGGCCGAACAGCGGCATGCCGCGCGCCTCGGCCTCCGCGGCGAGTTCACGCCAGCCGGGCTGGAACGCGGCGAAGCCGCAGACTTCGAGATGCGGGAATGGCCGTGGTGTGTCGGCGAGCGCGAGGATGCGGCGGAACATCTCGTCGGAGCCGAAGGCGTGCGTGATCTTGTGTTCGCCAAGGACCTTCGACGCTGATGCCGCCTCGAAAGCATCGAGCACATGGATGGTCGCGCCGGCTGCGATGAAGCCGAGCAGGCTGGTCATGCCAAAGGTGCCGCAGAACGGCAGCATGGCCAGCAGCGAATGGCGCTGTGGCGAGAGTTTCAGCGCCTTGGCGACGGAGGCGGCGTGCGTGGCGAGCGTCCGCTGCGAATGCGCGACGAGCTTCGGTCCCTTGGTCGTGCCCGATGTCGTGTAGAGCAGCACCGGCAGATCGACCTCGTCCCGCGCCGGCGGTGCTGGCGGATAGGACGTCTCGAACGCATCGAAGCGCACACAGGGCCAGTGTGCGGGGATCGCATCCCCGCCAACCACCGCGAGCCTTTGCAGCGCGGGCACTTCGTCCCTGGTGACCCCGGCGAGGATGGCGGCAAAATCGATCGAGCGGAACGCGGCCTCGACCACCATCAGCCTGGCGCCGGACACCTTGAGCAGATGGCCGACTTCCGCGCTGCGGTAGCGGGTATTGACCGAGGCGACGATCGCACCGCAGCGGGCGGCGGCGAACAGCAGTGCGATCCATTCGACCCGGTTGACCAGCCAGACCGCGACCACGTCGCCCCGGCCGATGCCTTGCGCGGCAAGCCATGCGGCGGTCTGCTCGACCTTCCCGGAGAATTCCGCGCGCGAGACCGGCCTGCCGTCAAACACGAAGGCGGGCTCGGCGCCTTCGGTGCCGATCAGCGATTGAAGCGAAAATTGGTTGACGCTCATGGCAACCGGACTAACCCGATCGCGCAGACCTGTCTACTTGGTGCCGAACATCCGGTCGCCGGCATCGCCCAGGCCCGGCACGATGTAGCCGTGGTCGTTGAGCCGCTCGTCGATCGCGGCGGTCCAGATCGGCACGTCGGGATGCTCGCTCTGGAACTGCGCGATGCCTTCGGGCGCGGCCAGAAGGCAGACGAAGCGGATGTCGCGGGCGCCGCGCGCCTTGAGCAGGGAGGCGCCGGCGCAGGCCGAGTTGCCGGTCGCCAGCATCGGGTCCATCAGGATCACGGTGCGGTCGGACAGGTCCTGCGGCGCCTTGAAGTAATATTCCACGGCCTGCAATGTCTCGGGGTCGCGGTAGAGCCCGATATGGGCGATGCGCGCCGAGGGCATCAGCGCCAGCATGCCGTCGAGGAAGCCGACGCCGGCGCGCAGGATCGGCGCCAGCGTGAGCTTCTTGCCGGCAATCTTCGGTGCCCGCATCGGCGAGATCGGCGTCTCGATCTCCACCAGCTCCAAAGGCAGATCGCGCGTCACCTCGTAGCCGAGCAGCATCCCGATCTCGTTCAGGATCTCGCGAAAACTCTTGGTCGAGCGGTCCTTCTCCCGCATGAGGGAGAGCTTGTGCTGGACCAGGGGGTGGGCGACGACGTTGACGCTGCTTGTGCTCATGAAACCGATCTACACGGTTCCGTGAAATAGCGCCAGATCGGCCAGATCTTTTCGCGGGGATACGCGGCCTCACGCGGGCATCGCGACGGCGCTACGTACCCAGCTGCTCGCCTCGTAGGCAGCCATGGTCAATTCACGGTCCATCGATGTGCCGGGTTCTAAACTCCCAGCCCGCGTGCCACGAGCGTGATCACGATTGTCAGGACCGCGCCCCAGATCAGGCTCAGCGTCATGGTCAGGATCGTTGTCGTGACCGCCTGCTCCAGATTTCCCTTGAGGAGCTGCATGCTACTTGTCCGTGGCAGGCGCGACGCCGATGCGCAGGCCGAGCAGCAATGCACCCATCACCGCAACCAGGATGGCGATCTTGAGCTCGATCATGTCCGCAGCCTTGCCGCCGCGCGGGCCAGGAGCCGCCTCGCGCCCTCCGCCAGCGCAATCAGCGGATTGCCGCGGTTCTCGTTCGAGCTCGAAGGTCTCGGCGGGAAACACCAGCGCGCATCTTGCGGGCCCACTCTGCCGGTTGGCGAAGTCGACCGCGGAGCTCTTGAACAGGAAGAGACCGCCGATGCGTCCATGCGCCTCGCGCGCGACCCAGAGGCCGGCGCCGTTGCGCCCGATGAAGAAGGCGGGGATGGCGGTGCTGATGACATCCGGGTCGATCGGTCCAAGGCACGCCGCGGACGCGGCGATTGTCGGTCGCTCGGGCTGGCGACGCGCGGCTTGAAGGGCGATCGCGGCCATGGCGGCTTCCTCACACATCTGCAAGGTCATGATGGTCTCCCATGCCGTCAGGCGTGGAGGTGCCAGACATAGATCGCGGTCTTCAGCGCGATCAGCGCTGCGAGCACGCTGCCCATCGAGAGCAGGGTCAGCGCGCTGAGCGCGAGGCGCTTGAGCTGTGCCTTGCGCTCCGGCGAGATCCGTGCGGGGCGTTCGGCCCAGCCAAGGGAGCGCTCAGCGCCATGTGTCAGCATCGACATGTCTGCATTCCTTCGTCAGCGTGGCGGTGGCCGWGGCCGCCGCAATCTGCCTCGTATGATGTCCATCGTTGCGTAGGATTGCGAGATGAGCGCCGAGGCACCAGTATAGGAATGCTATAATGATGCCGACCGTCGCGCCGGCAGCCCTCTGAAGAGACCGGGGTTCCGCTTCGGCCGGGCCTGAGACGGCGCAGGATCCAAATGCGTCATCCCGATCGCTGCGGCAAAGGCGTTCCGCAGCCGCGGTTCATCGATCTGCTTGCAGAAGCATTCCAGCGTCGCTTCCACACTCTGCCGCTGCCCGCTGATGGCCGCACAGAGTTGCGAGCTGGTCCGCCGAAAGAAGTGGAGGGAGTCCCTGGCGCCGCCGCCCAGATGATCGAGGTCCGCCGCGAGCGCGGCGACATTAAGCCTGTCGGACTCATCGAGCGTCACGGCAAATCGCAGCAGCGCGAGCTGCCAGGCGCGGAGCAGCCTGTGAGGCCTTTCGATTGATTGCCGCATGGGGATACCCGGATGCCGTGCGACGCCTCAGGCGCCGACGCGGTCGATCAGCTCCTCGTCGGCGATCGCGGCGAATGCGCGTACCACTTCCCTCTGCGCGGCTGCGTCCAGCGGAACGATCGGAAGCCTTGTGGCGGGCGACATCAGGCCAAGCACGCCGAGTGCACATTTAAGTGCGGCCGGGCTCTCCTTCCCGAGGCAGGCGATCAAGGGGATCAGGCGCCTGTGCAGGTACCGGGCGGATTGCAGCCGGCCCTGCCTGACATGTGAAAAAATCGTGCGGCAGAGATCCGGCGCGATGTTGGCGACCTCCGAGATCGCGCCATCGCCGCCGTCCGCGATGAAGCCGAATGCGGTGGTGTCGTCGCCGGATAGACAGCGGAAGCCGGCAGGCAGGCGGCGGGACAGGCGCATCGGGCGGGTGATGTCGCCGGTCGCATCGCGCAGGCCGACGAACTGGCGCGATTCGACGAGGCGCAGAAGCGTCTCGTCGGCGAGCGGCCGCAGCGTGCGGGAGGGTACGTCGTGCAGGATCACGGGCAGGCCGATCGCGCCGGCAATGGCGCGGAAGTGCGCGAGCATTCCGTCCTGCATCGGCTTGTTGTAGGCGGGCACCACCGACATCACGGCATCGGCGCCGGCGGCCTCCGCGCGCCGCGCGAGTTCGATGGCGTGGCTCGTTGAATTCGACACGGCGCCGGCGATGATCCGCACGCGGCCACGCGCGACATCGACCGCGGTGCGAATGATCAGCGCCTGCTCGGCCGGCGAGAGCGTCGGTGCCTCGCCGGCGGTCTCACACACCACCAGCGCGGGTACGCCGGCTGCGATCTGACGCTCGCAGAGCGCGGCGAACGCCTTCAGGTCGATCGCGTCGGCCGAATCGAACGGCGTCGGCAGGTCCGGTATGAACCCGGTGAACCAGGCGGAGGGTGGGATGAACATGGTTTTTGCCGAGGAACTCAGGCGGCGCGCTTGGGAGCGGCGGCATCGGGCCTGCTGCCCATGTCGAGCTCGATCTCGCGTGGCAGCTCGATGATGGTCTCGGGATGCTGTCCGTTTTCGAACAGCGCATATTTGATGGCCTGGGCGCGGTTGACGAAGAGGCCACCGTAGAGGCCGTTCTGCTGCTGGGCGACCCACTGTCCCCTGTGGTTGCGGCCGATGAAGACGATGGTCGAGGGAGAGCTGCACGAGGGAGGTTCGACGAGTTTCACTTTCGTATTCCTTCCGATTGACGCGGGCGGCGGGTGCGTGTCCCGCGACCACCCGATCAATATCTTTTCAAGCGAATATGATTTCGAGTGAGGCTGCGCGACGATCTCATAGGAAGGTCATAAAGCCCGATGTTCAGGCCAGCTCGTTGACGACCTGAACCAGCGCGAACAGGGCGCCGAAGGCAACGCCCTCGTCCCAATGATTGAGGACGGCACCGAACAGCGGCTCGCGCCTGACGAGGCCGGCGAGGGCGCACAGGATGATCGACATCCAGAGCAGGGCGGAGAGGCTGCGTGCAAAGCCGACGCTGCCGAAGGCTGCAAAGGCGACGAGCAGTGCGATGCGGACGGCAAAGCGCGCGATCAACCGCGTCGGGCTGAGGCCCCGCGACATGTCTGAAGATTGCGGCAAGGCGCGAACCTCCGCTTGGCCTAGCTGAAATTCTCGCAAGCGACCGGCTGATAGAGCGGGTCCGGGGCGGGGCGCACGGTGGGAACGCTCGGCCGCGATACCTCCACGGCCAATGCCTGTACTTCGATGAAGGCCGACAGCAAGGCAAGTGCGAGATCGGCATGCCGGGCTTCGACAGCGGCGTCGAGCCAGTCCGGCAATTCGCGCTCGCGCGACAGCGCGCAATGCCACTCGCCCTCGTCATAGGCGATGCGGCGGACCTGCCACAGCGGCAGCTCGAACTCGATCAGCGCCAGCGCGGCGTCGGTCCAGGCCTCGGCATCGACCAGGCGCATGATGCGCGCACTGCGCTCGCTCCGCCCGCGCGACGGGAAGCGCCGGCAGGCCTGATCGATGATGTCGAGCATCAGCGGACGCGTCATTGCCGGTGCCGCGCGAAGCAGTTGGTTGAGGGAAGGTGGGGCAAGGCGTCGGAGAACGGCGGTCATGTCTGGCCTCCTGGAATTGGCGTCGGTCAGTCGGCCGGCCTCTCCAAGATGGCTGGAAGCGCATTTGAAAACGAGATGGGGACGGGACGGGAGATATAAGGATTTCATAAGTGCACGGAATCTTCCGGATAAGAGCGACAGATCCTCGGCCGCCGTCGCCGCCGAAGGTCGAGGCTTATAGAAGCAGGGCTTTTTGAAAAGACCCTGGCCATGGCCTGCCTTAACAACGGTAGTGAAAGCAACGGTGGCTTGTGTCGCTGCGCTGCCTGCTCGGAACGGCCGCCCGGAATACAGTGTCGGTGCCACATGGCGGACAGCCACGACGTGCCGGCCTTTATGGAATTCATATAACTTCGCCATAGGCCTCATCTCGAAAACCTATGCCGGTGGTGGCACTTCAACACGGTCAAAAGTCCCGGCTGGTGCCGTGGAAATGCTTTGCATTTCCTTCGTTCCACGCGCTCGCCGGACGCCTGAGAAACGGTTGCGTCCGACATAAAGCCGCAACGAGGAGCATTCCCATGATGGACATTCTGATGCTGGCGCTGGGCTTTGGCTTCTTCGCGCTCGCGATCGGCTACACCTACGCCTGCGAACGGCTGTGAGGGAGCGGACCATGACCTTCGATTATTCGCTCGCCGCCGTCGTCTCGCTCGGTCTCCTGTTCTACCTCACTTATGCGCTGCTGCGGCCCGAGCGGTTCTGACCCGTGCTGCTGCTTCTCGAATTGCTGCTCGCGGACGCCGCGCTGGTGGCGTGCCTGCTTGCCCTGATCCTGCCGCTCCTGCGCAGGTCAAACGTCCTAAAGGGTTGATGCCATGACTATGATCGGTTGGCTCCAGATCATTCTCTTTTGCGCGATTATCGTCGCGCTGACAAAACCGCTCGGCGGATACATGACGGCTGTGTTCAACGGCGAGCGGACGTTCCTGTCGCCGGTGCTGCGGCCGATCGAGGCCGGCATCTACTGGTTTTCCGGCGTCGAAGAGAGGCGCGAGCAGCATTGGCTGACCTACACGGTCTCGATGCTGCTGTTCCATGTCGGCGGCTTCCTCATCATCTACGGCGTGATGCGGCTTCAGGCGGTGTTGCCCTTCAACCCGGCCGGGCAGGGCGCGGTCGCCCAGGATCTCTCCTTCAACACCGCGATTTCCTTCATCACCAACACCAACTGGCAGAATTACGGCGGCGAGAGCACGGTATCCTATCTCGTGCAGATGCTCGGCCTGACACACCAGAATTTCCTGTCGGCGGCGACCGGCATCGCGCTCGCGGTGGCCATGATCCGCGGATTCTCGCGCGCCTCGATGCGCACGGTCGGCAATTTCTGGGTCGACGTCACCCGCACGACACTTTACGTGCTGCTGCCGATCTGCGTCGTCTACACGCTGTTCCTGGTCTGGCAGGGCATCCCGCAGACGCTCGGTGATTACGTCGAGGCTACGACGCTCGAAGGCGCCAAGCAGACCATCGCGGTCGGCCCGGTGGCCTCGCAGGTCGCGATCAAGATGCTCGGCACCAATGGCGGCGGCTTCTTCAATGCCAACGCCGCCCATCCCTTCGAGAACCCGACCGCGCTGTCGAATCTTGTGCAGATGCTCTCGATCTTCCTGATCGGCGCGGCCATGACCAATGTGTTCGGCCGCATGGTCGGCAACCAGCGCCAGGGCTGGGCGATCTTCGCGGTGATGGGCGTGCTGTTCATCGCCGGTGTCTCCATCACCTACTGGGCGGAAGCCAACGGCACCTCGATGATGCATGCGCTCGGCCTCACCGGCGGCAACATGGAGGGCAAGGAAGTCCGCTTCGGCATCGTCGCATCCTCGCTGTTCGCCGTGGTGACCACGGCTGCCTCCTGCGGCGCGGTCAACGCCATGCATGACAGCTTCACCGCGCTCGGCGGCATGATCCCGCTGATCAACATGCAGCTCGGCGAAGTCATCATCGGCGGCGTCGGCGCCGGCCTCTATGGCATGCTGCTGTTCGTCGTGCTCGCGATCTTCGTCGCCGGCCTGATGGTCGGCCGCACACCGGAATATGTCGGCAAGAAGATCGAGGCGCGCGAGGTCAAGATGGCGATGCTCGCGATCCTGGTGCTGCCGCTGATGTATCTCGGCTGGACCGCGGTCGGCGTGGTCTATCCGGCGGCGGTCGCCTCCATGGCGAATGCCGGCCCGCATGGCTTCACCGAGGTGCTCTACGCCTTCACCTCGGCGACCGGCAACAACGGCTCGGCCTTCGCGGGCCTCACCGGCAACACGCTGTTCTACAACCTCACGCTCGCATCCGCGATGTTCGTCGGCCGGTTCTTCATGATCGTTCCGGCGATGGCGATTGCGGGCTCGCTGGCCGCCAAGAAGTCGATCCCGCCGTCGGCGGGCACGTTCCCGACCACGGGTGGGCTGTTCGTCGGCCTCGTCGTGGGCGTGATCCTGATCATCGGCGGCCTGACCTTCTTCCCGGCACTCGCGCTCGGCCCGATCGTCGAGCAACTCGCGATGAACGCCGGCAACGTCTTCTGATTGTTTGGAGTGACCTCCATGGATACGATGAAACTGCAAAAACGTGCCCCGATGTCGGCAATGCTCGATCCCAAGATCGTTCTGCCCGCGATCAGCGCGTCCTTCACCAAGCTCGACCCGCGGCTGATGATCAAGAACCCCGTGATGTTCGTGGTCGAGATCGTGGCCGCGCTCACCACGGTGATCTTCCTGCGCGACCTCGTCGCCGGCGGCGAGAATCTCGGCTTCACCTTCCAGATCATCCTCTGGCTCTGGTTCACGGTGCTGTTCGCCAATTTCGCCGAAGCGGTGGCCGAAGGCCGCGGCAAGGCACAGGCCGAATCGTTGCGCAAGACCCGCACCGAGAGCCAGGCCAAGCTCCTGAGCGGCGCGGGCCAGGCCTTCACGCTGGTGCCGGGCACCAGCCTGAAGGTCGGCGACATCGTGTTGGTCGAGGCAGGTGACGTCATCCCATCCGACGGCGAGGTGATCGAGGGCGTGGCCTCCGTCAACGAAGCCGCCATCACCGGCGAGTCCGCGCCGGTGATCCGCGAGTCCGGCGGCGACCGGTCGGCGGTGACCGGCGGCACGCAGGTGCAGTCCGACTGGATCCGCGTCCGCATTACGGCCGCGCAAGGCTCGACCTTCATCGACCGCATGATCAAGCTGGTCGAGGGCGCCGAGCGGCAGAAGACGCCGAACGAGATCGCGCTCAACATCCTGCTCGCCGGCCTCACCATCATCTTCGTGTTCGCCACCGTCACCATTCCGAGCTATGCGGCTTATGCCGGCGGCTCGATCTCGGTGGTCGTGCTGGTCGCACTGTTCGTGACGCTGATCCCGACCACGATCGGCGCGCTGCTGTCGGCGATCGGTATCGCCGGCATGGACCGCCTGGTCCGCTTCAACGTGCTGGCGATGTCCGGCCGCGCGGTCGAGGCTGCCGGTGACGTCGACACGCTGCTGCTCGACAAGACCGGTACGATCACGCTCGGCAACCGTCAGGCCACCGCGTTCCGTCCTGTGCGCGGCGTCACCGAGCAGGAGCTCGCGGACGCAGCCCAGCTCGCCTCGCTCGCCGACGAGACCCCGGAAGGCCGCTCCATCGTCGTGCTGGCGAAGGAGAAGTATTCTATTCGCAGCCGGGATATGGCCGAGCTTGGCGCCACCTTCATTCCGTTCACGGCACAAACCCGCATGAGCGGTGTCGATGCCGGCGGCTCGTCGGTGCGCAAGGGCGCGGTCGATGCCATGCTCAACTATGTCGGCGGCGGTGCGCCGCTGGCCGTTGCCTCCGGCAACACCGCGCGCGCCATCCAGCCTGCAGTGCTTTCCGACGCCGGCCGTGAAGTCCAGACCATTGCCGACGAGATCTCGAAAGCAGGCGGAACGCCGCTTGCGGTCGCCAAGGACGGCAAGCTGCTCGGCGTCATCCAGCTCAAGGACATCGTCAAGGGCGGCATCCGCGAGCGCTTCGCAGAACTGCGCCGCATGGGCATCCGCACCATCATGATCACCGGCGACAACCCGATGACAGCCGCTGCGATCGCGGCGGAGGCGGGCGTCGATGACTTCCTCGCGCAGGCAACGCCCGAGGACAAGCTGAAGCTGATCCGCGACGAGCAGGCCAAGGGCAAGCTGGTCGCCATGTGCGGCGACGGCACCAACGACGCGCCCGCGCTCGCCCAGGCCGACGTCGGCGTCGCCATGAACACCGGCACCCAGGCCGCCCGCGAGGCCGGCAACATGGTCGACCTCGATTCCAACCCGACCAAGCTGATCGAGGTGGTCGAGATCGGCAAGCAGCTGCTGATGACGCGCGGCGCGCTGACCACGTTCTCGATCGCCAACGACGTCGCAAAGTATTTTGCGATCATCCCGGCGATGTTCCTGGCGTTCTACCCGCAGCTCAACGTGCTCAACGTCATGAACCTGTCGAGCCCGCAGAGCGCCATCCTGTCGGCGATCATCTTCAACGCGCTGGTCATCATCGCGCTGATCCCGCTGGCGCTGAAGGGCGTGGCCTATCGCGCGGTCGGTGCCGGCGCATTGCTGAGGCGCAACCTCCTGATCTACGGCCTCGGCGGCATCGTGATTCCCTTCATCGGCATCAAGGCGATCGACCTCATCGTCACCGCCTTGCATCTGGCTTGATCGTCGCCGCGGGGCGCACCGCGCCCCGCGCAGTGACGAAAGATTTGGAGACCTAACATGCTCAGAGAAATTCGCCCCGCCATCGTCCTGCTGCTGGTGCTCACCGCCATCACCGGCCTGGCCTATCCGCTCGCAATGACCGCTATTGCCGGTGCGATCTTCCCCTCACAGGCGCAGGGCAGCCTGATCGAGCGGGACGGCAAGGTGATCGGCTCCGCCCTGATCGGGCAGGAGTTCAAGGAGGACAAATATTTCCACGGCCGCCTTTCGGCGACTTTGGCGCCGGACCCGAATGATTCGACCAAGACGGTGTCGGCGCCCTACAACGCGGCCAACTCGGGCGGCTCCAACCTTGGCCCGACCAGCAAGGCGCTGGCCGACCGGCTCAAGGAGGATGTGGACAAGTTGAAGGCTGAAAATCCGAACGCCGCCGTGCCGGTCGACCTGGTCACCACCTCGGCCAGCGGCCTCGACCCGGACATCTCGCCGGAAGCGGCTGAATTTCAGGTGCCGCGGGTGGCGAAGGCGCGGAATCTGCCGGACGCTCAGGTCAAGCAGCTCGTGGCCTCCAACACCCAGGGCCGTTTGCTCGGCCTGATTGGCGAACCGCGGGTTAACGTTCTGGCACTGAACCTCGCGCTCGATCGCGCCACCGCGAAGTAGCGGTCTAGGCTGGGGGCGGGCGGATGATTATATTGGCCTGATGGTCCGAGAGCGCCGCGATCCCGAACAACGTCCGTCCCCTGAGGCGCTGCTTGAAGCCGCGCGCCGGGAGGAGAGCGCGAGCGGCAAGCTGAAGATCTTCGTCGGCGCCGCCCCCGGCGTCGGCAAGACCTACGAGATGCTGCAAAGCGCCCATGCCAGGCGCAAGGCGGGCATCGACGTGGTGGTCGGCTTTGTCGAGACCCATGGCCGCGCCGAGACCGAGGCGCTGGTGCGCGGGCTCGAGGTGGTGCCGCGCAAGAGGTTCGACTACCGCGGCCAGAGCGTCGAGGAGATGGACCTCGATGCCGTGATCGAGCGCCGCCCTCGAATCGCGCTGGTTGACGAGCTCGCTCACACGAATGCCGCCGGCAGCCGCCATCCCAAGCGCTATCTCGACGTCGAGGAGCTGTTGTCCCACGGCATCGACGTCTACACCGCCGTCAACATCCAGCATATCGAGAGCCTGAACGACGTCGTCGCCCAGATCACCCATGTGCGGGTGCGCGAGACCGTGCCCGACTCGGTATTCGACCGCGCCGATGCGATCGAGCTGATCGACCTCACGCCCGACGATTTGATCCAGCGGCTGCGGGAGGGCAAGGTCTATGTGCCCAAGCAGGCCGAGCGGGCGCTGGAGCACTATTTCTCGCCGGGCAATCTGACCGCGCTGCGCGAACTGGCGCTGCGGCGTACGGCCGAGCGGGTCGACGAGCAGCTTCTCAATCACATGCAGGCGAATGCCATCGCCGGCCCCTGGGCCGCGGGCGAGCGCATCCTCGTCTGCATCAGCGAGGATCCGCGCGCGGCCGGGCTCGTCCGCTACACCAAGCGGCTAGCCGACCGGCTGCATGCGCAATTCACCGCGATCTCGATCGAGACCCGGCGGTCGCTCCAGCTTTCGGACGAGGAGCGCGATCGTCTCGCCGATACGCTGCGGCTTGCCGAATCGCTGGGCGGTGAAGCGCTGACCATCCCCGCTGTCGGCCGCCGCATCGCCGACGACGTCATCAACTTCGCGCAAGGCAACAACGTCACCCAGATCGTGATCGGGAAATCGACGCGCTCGCGGTGGTTCGAACTGACGCGCGGCTCCGTCGTGCATGATCTCGTGCGCAGTTCCGGCAATATCAGCGTTCACGTCATTCCCGGCGATGAGCTCGCGGCCGAGCCGGCGCCGAAGACGGCGGTTCAGACGGCGGCACGGGCAGAGGCGTTTGATGCACGTCCCTACTTGAAGGCGCTCGGGATCACCGCGCTCGGCCTTGCCGCAGCGGTGGCCATCAAGCCGTATTTCGGCATCGAAAACGTCGACCTGATGTTCCTGACCGCGGTTGTCGCCGTGGCTGTTCGCTACGGGTTGTGGCCGTCGCTCCTTGCGAGCGTCGCGGCGTCGCTGGCGTACAACTTCTTCTTCCTGCCGCCGGTCTACACTTTCACGATTACCGACCCGACCAATGTCGCGGCGTTCTTCTTTTTCATGTTGATCGCGTTCGTGGTGTCGAACGTCGCCGGGCGGGTGCGCACGCAGGCGGACACCGCGCTCGGCCGCATCCGCACGACCGAGCAGCTCTATGCGTTCAGCCGCAAGCTCACGGGCACCGGGACGCTCGACGACGTGCTCTGGGCAACTGCCTATCAAACTGCGCTGATGCTGAAGGTTCGCGTGGTCCTGCTGCTGCCGGAGGAAGGCCTGCTCACGGTGAAGTCCGGCTATCCGCCCGAGGACCAGATCGACCAGGCCGATCTCGCCGCCGCCAATTGGGCCTGGAGCAATGATCGTCCCGCCGGCCGCGGCTCGGACACGCTGCCCGGTGCCAAACGGCTGTTCCTGCCGATGCGCACCGGGCGTGGTCCGATCGGCGTCATCGGTATCGACAATGATCGCACCGGTCCGCTGCTGACCCCGGACCAGCGCCGGCTGCTCGATGCACTCGTCGACCAGGGCGCACTGGCAATCGAGCGCGTGCTGCTGGTCGAGGACGTGGATCGCGTCAAGCGCACCGTCGAATCCGAGCGGTTGCGCTCCGCGCTGCTGACATCGATCTCGCACGATCTCAAGACGCCGCTGGCCTCCGTGCTCGGCGCGGCCTCGACCATGCGCGATCTCGCCGGTGCCTTGTCCGACACCGAGAAGCGCGATCTGCTCGCCACCGTGATCGACGAGTCCGAGCGCCTCAACCGCTTCATCGCCAATCTGCTCGACATGACAAAGCTCGAATCCGGCGCCATCGTGCCCAACGCGGCACTGCACGATCTCGGCGAGATCGTCGGCAGCGCGCTGCGGCGTGCGAGCAAGATATTGACGGCGCACAAAGTGGAGCTGGTGCTGGCCGCCGATCTGCCGATGCTTCAGCTCGATGCCGTGCTGTTCGAGCAAGTGCTGTTCAATCTGCTCGACAATGCCGCGAAATATTCGCTGCCCGATACAACGATCTCGATCCGCAGCCGGCGCGAGGGAAATCATGTTGTGCTAGAAATCGCCGATCAGGGTGGCGGCATTCCGCCTGACGAGCTCGAGAGCGTGTTCGACAAGTTCTATCGCGTGCAGAAGGGCGACCATGTCCGTCCCGGCACCGGGCTGGGGCTCGCCATCTCCCGCGGCTTCGTCGAGGCGATGCAGGGCACGATCTCGGCCGCCAACCGCGGCGACCGCAGCGGCGCGATCCTCACCATCCGGCTGCCCGTTCCGGCACGGACCCACGCATTGGATACAGCCGCATGAGTGCCGCCCCGATCAAGGTTCTGGTCATCGACGACGAGCCGCCAATCCGAAAATTGCTGCGGATGGGACTCTCGACGCAGGGCTACGAGATCCTGGAAGCGTCGAACGGAAAGACCGCGCTCGAGAAGCTCGCGGAAGAACCCGCGCTGATCATTCTCGATCTCGGCCTGCCGGACATCCAGGGCCACGAATTGCTGCGCACCATCCGCGGCCGCAACGAAGGCGTGCCGATCGTGGTGCTGTCGAGCCGCGGCGACGAGGCCGGCAAGGTGCAGGCGCTCGATCTCGGCGCCGACGATTACCTGACAAAGCCGTTCGGCATGGACGAGCTGTTGGCGCGCCTGCGTGCGGCGCTGCGGCACCAGCTCCAGGTCAAGGGCGAGCGTCCGGTGTTCCGCACCGGCGATCTCTCGGTTGATCTCGTGCGCCGCATCGTCAAGGTCGGCGAGCGCGAGATAAAGCTGTCACCGAAGGAGTACGATCTCTTGCGCGTGCTGGTGCAGCACGCCGGCAAGGTGCTGACCCATCGTTTCCTGCTCAAGGAGCTCTGGGACGAGCTCACCGACGCGCAATATCTGCGCGTCTATGTCCGCCAGCTCCGCCAGAAGATCGAAGCCGATCCCGAACGCCCGCAATATGTGCTGACGGAGACCGGGATCGGGTACCGGCTGAAGGCGGGGGATTAGCTTTCGATCCTCATCCTGAGGAGCGCGGAACGAGCGTCTCGAAGGATGAAGGCCCGGCTGCGGCAGCGAGGCCTGCATGGTTCGAGACGGCGCTTCGCGCCTCCTCACCATGAGGGCAGAGAGTGGGGCGCGCGGCGAAATCACCCCGCCTTCCTCTGCCGCGTCGTCGAGCGCTGCGTCTTCTTCGCGTTGCGCGGGCGGCCGGTGGCACGACGCGCATGGGACTTCGCCACCGCCTTCTTCCCACCGCGTCCCTTCAGGCTCTGCTTCAGCGCGTCCATCAAGCTGACGACGTTGCTCGGGCGCTCGTCGCGCTCCGGCAGCTCGATTGTCTTGCCGCTGGCCTTGCGCTTCACCAGCGCCTTCAGCGCGGTCTCGTACTCATCCTTGAACTTGCTCGGGTCGAAATGCGCGGCCTTGGTCTGCAGGATGTGGCCGGCGAGCTCGACCATGTCCTTGGTGATCTTGGGGCTCTTGATGCCGTCGAAGAACTGGTCCTCGTCGCGAAGCTCATAGGGGAAGCGCAACGTGGTGCCGAGCAGGCCCTTGCCGAGCGGTTCGATCGCGATGATGTGCTCGCGGTTGGTGAGCACGATCTTGGCGAGCGCCACGCGGTCCTGGTCCTTCATGGCGTCGCGGATCACGGCGAAGGCATCGACCGCAGCCTTGCCGTCGGGCGCGATATAATAGGGATGATTGAGATAGCGCTGGTCGATCTCGTCGCTCGGCACGAAACTCTCGATGTCGATGGTGTGGTTGCTTTCGATCTGGACCGCCTCGAGCTCCTCCGGCTCGATCTCGACATATTTGCCCTTGCGCAGCTCATAGCCGCGCCCCTTCTGGCCGCTCTCGACCACGTCGCCGGTCCCGGAGTCCACCATCTGCTGCTTGAGCCGGTTTCCGGTCTCGCGGTTGATCATGTGAAACCGCGTCTTCTCGGCCGCGGTGGTCGCCGGATAAAGCGCGACCGGGCAACTGACCAGCGAGAGCTTTAACGTTCCCTTCCAATAGGCGCGCGGGGCCATTCCGTTCTCCAGCGTTTCAAGGCATTTTGGAACCCCAACAGCCCCATCGGGTTTTGGTTCCGGGTGGGACTTCCGCCGTGATAGGCTTCAACGCCGAAAGAGAATGCGGGACCGGTCGTGCTGCGAAAACTCTCCACCTACCGACAGAAACGCGATTTCGAGAAGACACCGGAGCCGTCGGGCAAGACCGCGGTGGCGCCATCGGCGCAGCGGCGCTTCGTGATCCAGAAGCACGATGCGACGCGACTGCACTATGATCTGCGGCTCGAGTTCGACGGCGTGTTCAAGTCGTGGGCGGTCACCAAGGGACCCTCGCTCGATCCGCATGACAAGCGGCTGGCGGTCGAGGTCGAGGACCATCCGCTCGACTATGGCGATTTCGAAGGCACGATTCCGGACGGGCAGTATGGCGGCGGCACGGTCATGCTCTGGGACCGCGGCACCTGGGAGTCCGAGGATCCCGAGCGCGGCTTCCAAAAGGGCGACCTCAAGTTCACGCTCCACGGCGACAAGCTGCATGGAAGCTGGGTGCTGGTGCGGATGAGGCATGACCGCACCGGCGGCAAGCGCACCAACTGGCTCCTGATCAAGCATCGCGACGAATATGCCAGCGAGAGCGACGACATTCTCAGCGAGGACAAGTCGGTGGCCTCCGGCCGCGCGATGGCAGAGATCGCCGATGGCAAGGGTCGCGCGCCAAAACCGTTCATGTTGGCGAAGGGTGCCAAGGTCAAGGCCGATGCGGTCTGGCAGTCCAATCGTGTCGAGGAGCCGAAAGGGCGCACCGTCAGGCCGGCGCCCGGTGCGGCGTTGAAGCGCGGGACGGGCGCAAAGACGAAAGCGACGACCGCGACAAGCGCGAAAAGAGTCTCAGAGATGCCGGACTTCGTCGCGCCGCAGCTCTGCACCCCGGTCGAGCGGCCGCCGGCGGCCGACGGCTGGTGCCACGAGATCAAGTTCGACGGCTATCGCGTCCAGCTCCGCGTCGAGGACGGCGAGGCGACGCTGAAGACGCGCAAGGGCCTCGACTGGACCGACAAGTTCGCAGCCATCGCGAAGGAGGCGGGCGAGCTTCCCGACGCCATGATTGACGGCGAGATCGTCGCGCTCGATCACAACGGCGCACCGAATTTCTCCTCGCTCCAGGCCGCGCTGTCGGACGGCAAGACCGAGGACCTGATCTTCTTTGCCTTCGACCTCCTGTTCGCCGAGGGGCTCGATTGCCGGCGCCTGCCACTTGGCGAGCGCAAGGACCGCCTCAGGCAACTCCTGGAAGCAGGCAAGAAGAAATCGAGCCAAATCCGCTATGTCGAGCATTTCGAGAGCAGCGGCGATGCCGTGCTGCAATCGGCCTGCAAGCTCGAGCTCGAAGGCGTGGTGTCGAAGAAGCTCGATGCGCCTTACCGGTCGGGGCGAACGGAAAGCTGGACCAAGGCCAAATGCCGCGCCGGCCATGAGGTCGTGATCGGCGGCTGGAAGACCACCAACGGCAAATTCCGCTCGCTGATGGCCGGCGTGCACCGCGGCGATCATCTTGCCTTCGTCGGCATGGTCGGCACCGGCTTCGGCGCGGACACGGTCAGGCGCATCATGCCGTCCTTGAAAGCCATGGAGGCCAGGCAAAGCCCCTTCGGCGGCAAGAACGCGCCGAAAAAGACGCGCGACGTGCACTGGCTGAAGCCGGAGCTCGTCGCCGAGATCGAGTTCGCCGGGTTCACCGCCGACGGCAATATCCGCCAGGCCGCCTTCAAGGGCCTGCGGCAGGACAAGCCGGCCGAGGAGGTCGAGGCGGAAACACCCGTCGATACCGAACTCGCAAAACCCTCGACCAGGAAGCCTGCTGTGCCGAAGGCAGGCAAGCGGAAGGATGCCGGTACGGCCGAGGTGATCGGTGTCGTCATCTCGAAGCCGGACAAGGAGCTGTGGCCGGATGGCGGCGACGGCGCGGGCGTCACAAAGCTCGATCTCGCGCGCTATTTCGAGGCCGTCGGCGCCTGGATGATCGAGCACATCAAGGGCCGGCCCTGTTCGATCGTGCGTGCGCCTGACGGCATCGGCGGCGAAAAATTCTTCCAGCGCCATGCCATGCAGGGCACGTCGAACCTGCTGGAGCTCGCAAAGGTCTCGGGCGATCGCAAGCCGTACCTGCAGATCGATCGCGTCGAGGGGCTCGCCGCGGTCGCGCAGATCGGCGGCGTCGAGCTGCATCCCTGGAATTGTGCCCCGGACGCCTACGATACGCCGGGCCGGCTGGTGTTCGATCTCGATCCCGCGCCGGACGTCAAATTCGCCGATGTCGTGGACGCCGCCAAGGAGATGCGGCAGCGCCTCACCGACGTCGGCATGGAGAGCTTTTGCAAGACCACCGGCGGCAAGGGCCTGCACGTGGTGGTGCCGCTGCTCCATGGCGCGCGCGACAAGGTGAGCTGGAAGGAGGCCAAGGCGTTCGCGCAAGGCGTTTGCCAGTGGATGGCCGACGACGATCCCGAGCGCTATCTGCTCAACATGTCGAAGAAGCTGCGCAACGGAAAGATCTTCCTGGATTATTTGCGCAACGATCGCCTGTCGACGGCGGTAGCTCCGCTGTCACCCCGTGCGCGCGATGGCGCGACCGTGTCGATGCCTGTGACGTGGGCGCAGGTGAAGGGCGATCTCGATCCGAAGCGGTACACGGTGCGGACGGTGCCGGGTCTGCTGGCGCGCTCGAAGGCCTGGGATGGCTATGACGACGCGGCCACATCGATCACTGCGGCGGCGAAGAAGCTCGCGGGGAAGAAGAAGTAGGGTGGGCAAAGCGAAGCGTGCCCACCAGCTTTCTTATTGCGGCGAAGAGGTGGGCACGGCGCGTTGCGCCTTTGCCCACCCTACGAGGCCGCTACAGCTCCTTGCGCTAGATCCGTCCGAGCAACAGCAGGATCAGCAGGATGACGATGACGAGCCCGAGGCCGCCGCCGCCGTAATAGCCGGTGCCGTAGAACGGGCCGCCGCCGATGCCGCTGAAGCCGCCGAGCAGCGCGATGACCAAAATGATCAGAATGATCGTACCGATAGACATGCTAGTCTCCTCCAGCCCTTTGTTGAAAGGGTCGTTTGCACCTGTCCCGTGGTGCGAGGGCAACTTGCCGCAGGTTCTATAGTTCCCACGATGAAACACGGCGAACGGGGCCAACTTGCATGGAACCTTTGCCAGTCCAGGCGGCATGACTATGTGAGGATCAGTCACCACAGGGCAGCGCCATGTCAGCACCGCTTGTCGTCTCCATTCCGCATCGTCTCGGCCGCGAGGAAGCCGTGCGCCGGCTCAAGACCGGGCTCGGCCGCGCCGCAGCCAGCATTCCCGTGATGCAGGTCGAGGAGGAGCGCTGGAACGGCGACAGCATGAATTTTCGCATCCGCGCGCTCGGGCAGATCGCGAGCGGTCAGGTCGATGTCGCCGACGACCACGTCAAGGTTGAGGTGGTGCTGCCGTGGCTGTTGCAGCGCTTCGCCGAGATGGCGCAGGCGACCATCCGCAAGCGCGGGCAGCTGCTGCTGACCAAGGACGGGGGCAAGTAGCCGTCAGCTACGAGCGCGCTGTTGCCTGGGTCTCGCCGTGCTTGCGGCGCGTGCTTCGATGACCGCAGCGGGAATATCCCGGAAGGCTTGCGCAAGCGGCAATTGATTGCCGGCAAAGCCCGGCCCGGTGTAGCCGGTGATGTCGATCGTCGCGTCAACACCCTCGAACGCGGGCCATTGTCGGCCCTCTTGCGTGAACGGCGCAAACTGGCGCCCGACCACGACGATCGCAGCCGTGCGGCCGTGTCGGCGGACAAAGGCAATGACGTGGTGTGCGTGCGCGCCCTGGACCTGCAGTGGCTGATACTCGCCCTGCGCGAACACATCGGCGAGTTCGTTGCGCAGTTTGAGCAGGTGCCGCGTCCAGGCCAGCTTGAGCTGGCCATTCGGCCAGGTCTTGATCAGCCCGCGCCAGTCCGGCGCATCCAGTGACGTCAGCGCCGTCTGCCGCGCGGCAAAGTCCACCGGGCGGCGGTTGTCGGGATCGACCAGCGACAGGTCCCAGTATTCGGTGCCCTGGTAGAAGTCCGGCACGCCGGGCAGCATCGCCTTGAGCGTGAGCTGGCTCAGCGAATCCAAGGCGCCGAGCAGCGCGACACGGCGTGCCAGGGTTTGCAGCGCCTCCGGGAACTCGCTGGACTGCGCTGGATCGAGGATCTTCCCGATGAAGCTCGCGACGCCGTTCTCATAGGCCTCGTGCGGGTTGAGCCAGCTGGTCTCCTCCTTGCCCTCGCGCGCGGCCTTGAGCGCATAGGCCTGGATGCGCTCGACGAAGCCGGCATCGGCTGTCTCCTCAAGCGGCCAGGCGCCGAGCAGGGTCTGATAGAGCATGTATTCGAACGTCGCCGACGGCGCGCGCAGATTGCCGTCGAGCGCGAGGTGCGGCGCGTTCAGCACCTTCCAGCGTGCCACCGCGCTGGTCCATTCGCCGGGAATCTCGCTGAGCGCCGCGATGCGCGCGCGGGCATCCTCGCCGCGCTTGGTGTCGTGGGTCGCGGTCGCCGTCATCCCTTGCGGCCATTCGTTGGCACGCGCGCGCATGGCCTCATGGAAGGCAGGTATCGTGAGGCCATTGCTCGCGGGGTCGCCGCCGACCTCGTTCAGGGCGAGCAGCCGGTGGAATTGATAGAACGCGGTGTCCTCCAGCGACTTCGCCATCATCGGTCCCGTGAACTGCTGCACCTTCAGCGCGAAACGGCGCACCCGCGGGGCGCTGTGCGGGGGACGGCCGGGTTTGAGCAGGTCCATGGTCAGCGCGTCGCGCAGGAAGTCGAAGATGCCTTCATCCGCGGCGAACCATTCCGCGCGGGCCCGCTCGATGGTGTCGTCGATCAGCTTGCGGTCGAGCGCGGTCGGGCCGCTATGCGTCAAATAGGTGCGATAGACCGGGAAGTGCAGCACGTACAATTCGAGTGCCTGCCGCAGGCTGTCGGCGGAGAAGTCGCGGGTCGAGTAATGCCCGTTGGCGATGCGCGCGAGCAGGCGGGTCAGCACGGTGAATTCGCTGGTCAGCAGCGTCTCCAGCACGCGCCGCTTGGCGTCCTTGACGTAAGGAGCCAGCCGCGGCGGACGGTTGCTGATCTGCCGCCAGGTCTCGTTCAGCGCCTCCAGCCCTTTCGCGTCGACCAGAACCTGAGTGATGACATTCATCCACTCATAGCCCGTGGTGCCCTGAACGCCGGCAAAATGCGGCAGGCGCTCGTGCTCGCACAGGATCTTCTCAATCACGGTATAGAACGGCTTTGTGTTGCCTTGCGCGTCGCGCACCAGCCGGCGCAGCCGCTGACAATATTGTGCAGGATCGCGCAGGCCGTCGATGTGATCGAGGCGGATGCCTTGCAGCTTGCCGTCGGCAATGAGCTGCTTCACCAGCCGGTGCGTGGCGGCGAACGTGCTCGCGTCCTCGACGCGCAGGCCCGCAAGCCCGTTGACGTCGAAGAAGCGGCGATAGTTGATGTCGCTGGAGGCAAGCCGCCAGTGCCCGAGCTTGTAGTGCTGGCGCTCCAGCAGATGATGCAGCGCCAGCGTCTGCGCCGGACGATCCTTGGCGGAACGATAGGCGGGGAGGCCGCGCTCGATGATGTCGGCGCTGCCGGCGATCTCCTTGAGCTCCGCCTTGAAGCCGGGCGCTTCCCTGCGGTTGGGACGACGCAACCCCGTGTAGCGGGCCGCGAGCGCGAGCAGGCGCTTGCCGGCCTCGGTCTCGGCGGCGTCGGCTTCCTTCACGATCACGCGCAGCATTTCGCCATAGCGTTCCGGTGCGATCGGCAGGCGATGCTCGAAATACCAGGCGGAAAAACTGCCTTCATCGGCATCGTAGCGCAGCTCGATGTCGCCGCGCTCCAGCGCCTCGCCATAGGGCGAGCCGAGGATCGGCAGCAGCACGCCGCCCCGGGCGCGATAGGCCAGTTGATCCCAGTCGATGTCGAAGGAAACCGCATGCGGCGAGGCCTGGCCCCATTCCAGCACGTCGAGCCACCAGGGATTGTCGGCAAAGTGCACGCCGACATGGTTCGGCACGAAGTCGATGATGAGGCCGAGGTCGTGCTGCGTGAGGGCATCGCTCAATCGAGCAAAGCCGGCCTCGCCGCCGAGCTCGGGATTGAACTGGCTGTGGTCGACGGTGTCGTAGCCGTGGGTCGAGCCCTTGCGCGCCTTCATCACCGGCGAGGCGTAGAGATGCGTGATCCCGAGTGCCTTGAGGTAAGGCACGACCGCGGCGGCCTTGTCGAAGTCGAAATCCGCGGTGAGCTGAAGCCGATAGGTCGCAAGAGGAATGGCAGGAGGCATGCTAACCTCCGAGATGCCAGATCACCGACCAGGGTGGGAGCCGATCGCCGCTGACGGAGCCCCAGATCGGCGTGCCTGTCGCGTCGCTGGGACGTGCGATGTCCTTGTCCGAGAGATTGGCGGTCAGGCGCAACCTCGCGCCGTCGCCCATGCGCCAATGTGCGGTGAGCAGGCCGCTATCGGCCGTCGCGGCATCGCCGAACCTCGCACCCTTCAGGCGCGGTGCGATCTCCTTGTGACGCAGCGCGAGCAGCTCCCGCACCAGCGCCAGCCGCGCATCCTGCCCCGGCGTGTGGCCGGTCCAATCCAGCACGGCCGATTGCAGCGTTTTGGGATCGAGCGGATCGGGGACCTCGTCGCCGTATTTCTCGTAGGCCCAGGCATATTCCTGCTTGCGGCCCTTGCGCACGGCATCGGCAAGGCCACCCTGGAAATCGCAGAAGAACGGGAAGGGCACCGTGGAGCCCCATTCCTCGCCCTGGAACAGCATCGGCACCATCGGTGCGAGCAGGGTCACCACGAGCGCGGCTTCGATCTGCCGCGGTGATGCCAGGCTCTCGAGCCGGTCCCCCAATGGGCGATTGCCGATCTGGTCGTGGTTTTGCAGGAAGTTGACGAAGGTCGCCGGCGGCAGCTCGCCGCTCGCCTCGCCGCGCGGCTTCTTGCCCCAGAACTCCGAGGTCTCGCCCTGGTAGACGAAGCCCGAGGCGAGCGCGCGCGCAAGATCCATGCGCGGCGTCTGGTAGTCGGCGTAATAGCCCGCGAGCTCGCCGGTCAGCATCACGTGCCAGACGTGGTGATAATCGTCGTTCCACTGCGCGCGATATTTGCCGTTGGGCGGATCCTGCGCGGCATCGAGCAGGCTGGCGCGGTTGTCGCCGTTCTCCAGCACGAGATGGATATGCCGTCCGGTGGCCTTGGCAAGCTCGCCGGCGGCGACGCTGAGATCCTGCAACATCGACTGCTCGCCCGGGATCGCCATGATGTGATTGGCGGCATCCAGTCTCAGGCCATCGAAGCGGTAGTCGGTGAGCCAGGACAGCGCGTTCTCGACCGCGAAGGCCCGGACCTGCGGCACGCGATAATCGATCGCGCTGCCCCATGGCGTATGCGCATCGGTGAAGAAGGCCGGCGCATAGCGGCCGAGATAATTCCCCTCGGGGCCGAAATGATTGTAGACGACGTCGAGGAACACCATCAGCCCGCGCAGATGCGCCTCGTCGATCAGTGTCTTCAGGTCCTCGGGCCGGCCATAGGCGCTGTCGGGCGCGTACCACAGCACGCCGTCATAGCCCCAGCCGCGGCGGCCGGCGAAATCGGCCAGCGGCATCAATTCCAGCGCGGTGATCCCGGTCGCAACGAGATGATCGAGCTTGTCGATCATGGCGCGGTAGGTGCCCTCAGGCGTGAAGGTGCCGACATGGGTCTCGATCAGCACCGTCTCTTCCCAGGGACGTCCGCGCCAATCGCGCGCGCGCCACGCGAAGGCATCATGATCGACGACTTCGCTCGGGCCAAAAACGTCCTCCGGCTGGAAGGCCGATGCGGGATCGGGCACGTCGATCTCGTCGTCGATCCTGAACTGGTAGGGACTGCCGACGGGCAGGCCGGCAATCTCGGCGACATACCAGCCATCCTGCCGGCGCTGCATCGCGTGCCGTCTGTCGAGCAGGAGATCGACTCGGCGAGCACCGGGCGCCCACAGCCGGAACGACACGCCGTCCTTGGTCGGCCTCGCCCCGAAGGATGGTCTCATAGCGCCCCCGCGAAGGCGAGCACGGAGCGCGGCGGCGCCTTGCTGTCGCTTCCGGGCTGCAGATCAACACTGTTCGGCCTGGCATCAGTGGTGTTCAGGATCTGCTGCCAGCTTTTGTACTCGGCCATTTTGGGCAATTTGAATGCGATCTCTTCGGGGGCGGCGTTCAGTACGATAAAGATCGCGGCGCTCCCCGGTTCCATCGGCCCCATCACATACGAGAGGAACCGCCCTTCCGGGAATTTCCAGTCGTTCTCCGTCATCTCGTCGCCGGCAGGCGTCAGCCACAGCGCGCCGTAGGAGACGCCGTCCTTGGGCCGGCCGTCGAGCCAGCGATGGCTGCGAAGCTGCGAGAACCGGCGGCGGATCTCGGCGAGCCCGGCGACGAAATCGATCATGTCGTCGCCATCCTTGCCGAGATTGTCCCAGCCGACCCAGCCGACCTCGTTGTCCTGGCAATAGGCGTTGTTGTTGCCGGACTGCGAATTGCCGACCTCGTCGCCTGCCAGGATCAGCGGAACGCCCTGCGCCAGCATCAGGCAGGMCAGCACGTTCTTGCGAAGCTGCCGCCGCAGCCCGAGAATCCCGGGATCGTCGGTCGGACCCTCGACACCGCAATTGTTGCTGTGGTTGTCGCTGGAGCCGTCGCGATTGTCCTCGCCATTGGCCTCGTTGTGCTTCTCGTTGTAGCTGAAGAGGTCGGCGAGCGTGAAGCCGTCATGCACGGTGATGTGGTTGATGCCGGCGCGCGGCCGCCGTCCGTCATGGTTGAACAGGTCGGATGACGCCGTCATGCGGCTCGAGATGTCGCCGATCAGGCTGCCTTCACCGCTCCAGTAGCGGCGCATGGCGCTGCGATACCGATCGTTCCACTCCGACCATTGGGAAGGGAATGCGCCAACCTGGTAGCCGCCGAGCCCGAGATCCCAGGGTTCGGCGACGAGCTTCACCGCCGCCAGCACCGGGTCCTGCCGGATCGCCGTCAGGAACGAGCTGCCGCGATCATAGCCGTTCGGTCCGCGCGCGAGCGTGGTGGCGAGGTCGAAGCGGAAGCCGTCGACATGGCAGACCTCGACCCAGTAGCGCAGCGAATCCATCACCATCTGGAGCACGCGCGGATGGGTGAGGTTCACCGACGAGCCGCAGCCGGTGAAGTCGTCGTAATAGCGCGGGTTCTCGCGGTTCAGCCAGTAATAGGAGGCATTGTCGATGCCGCGGTAGCACAGGGTCGGACCGAGATGATTGCCTTCGGCCGTGTGGTTGTAGACGACGTCGAGCATCACCTCGATGCCGGCATCGTGCAGGCGCGCGACCGTGGTGCRGAAGGAATCGAGCGCATTGTCCTGGGCGTAGCGCGGTTCGGGCGCGAAGAAGGACAGCGTGTTGTAGCCCCAGTAGTTGACGAGCTTCTTCTCGACCAGAATGCGGTCGTCGATGAAGCTGTGGATCGGAAGCAGCTCGACGGTGGTGACGCCGAGCGTTTTCAAATGCTCGATCATCGCCGGCGACGACAGGCCGCCATAGGTGCCGCGCAAATTCGGCGGCACGTCGTCGCGCTTCTGCGTCAGACCCTTGACGTGGGCCTCGTAGATGATGGTGTCTTCCCAGGGGATGTTCGGCCTGATCTCGCGGCGGCCCCAGTTGAAGGTCTCGTCGACGACGACCGCCTTGGGCATGCCGCGCGCGTTGTCGCGCCGGTCGAAGGAGAGGTCCTCGCGCGGCGAACCGGTGCGATAGGCGAAATGGGCATCGCTCCAGACCAGCCGCCCGGCGAGCCGTTTGGCGTAGGGGTCGAGCAGCAGCTTGTTGGCGTTGAAGCGGTGGCCGTGCTCGGGCTCGTAGGGGCCGTGCACGCGATAGCCGTAGAGCTGGCCCGGCGAGATGTCGTTGAGATAGCCGTGCCAGACGTCCTCGGTCCGCTCGGGCAGCTCGACACGCTCGAGTTCGCGCCTTCCCTGCGTGTCGAACAGGCACAGCTCGACTTTCTGCGCATTGGCGGAGAACAGCGCGAAATTGGTGCCGCGTCCGTCCCAGCTTGCGCCGAGGCGTGCGGGCGATCCGGCAGTCAGGCGCATCGGTCAGCTTTCCGGAACGAGGAAGATCGCGGCGAGCGGCGGAACGGTGAGGCGAAGCTCGGGCGCCTTGCCGCCAGCGGCATGAACCTCGCCGATGTTTCCGACATCGGTGCCGCCGTAATGGGCGGAGTCCGAATTGAACACCTCTTTCCACTTGCCGGCAAAGGGCACGGGGACGCGATAGTTGCGATAGACGTTGGGTGAGAAGTTGATGATCACGAGACACCGTGCGTGCTCGTCGAATCCCTTGCGCAGCCAGGCGAACACGTTGCGGTTGGCGTCATCCGTGATCAGCCATTCGAATCCGCCCTGTTCGCAATCCATCTGGTGCAGCGCCGGCACCGCGCGATAGAGCCGGTTGAGGTCGCGTATCAGCGCCTGGATGCCGGAATGATACTTGTATTCGAGCAGGTGCCAGTCGAGCGACTGGTCGTGATTCCATTCGCGGCTTTGCGCGATCTCCGCGCCCATGAACAGCAGCTTCTTGCCGGGATGGCCGAACATGAAGCTGTAATAGGCGCGCAAATTCGCAAAGCGCTGCCATTCGTCGCCGGGCATGCGGCCGAGGATCGAACGTTTGCCGTGCACGACCTCGTCATGTGACAGCGGCAGGATGAAGTTCTCCGAGAAAGCGTAGTGCAGGCCGAACAGGATATCGCCGTGATGATGCTTGCGGTGGATCGGATCCTTGCTGATGTAGTTCAGCGTGTCGTGCATCCAGCCCATGTTCCACTTGTAGCCGAAGCCGAGCCCGCCGAATTCGACCGGGCGCGAGACCTGCGGCCACGCGGTGGATTCCTCGGCCGCCGTGGTCGCCTGCGGGAAGCGCGCGAACAATTCGGTGTTGAAGCGGCGCAGGAAAGCGATCGCCTCGATGTTCTCGCGGCCGCCATACTGGTTCGGAATCCAGGCGCCCGGCGGGCGGCTGTAGTCGAGATAGAGCATGGAGGCGACCGCATCGACGCGCAGGCCGTCGATCGCGTAACGCTCGAGCCAGAACAGCGCGTTCGACACCAGGAAGTTCGTCACTTCGGTGCGGCCGTAATTGTAGATCAGCGTGCCCCAGTCGAGGTGGCGGCCCTGGAGCGGATTGGCATGCTCGTAGAGCGAGGTGCCGTCAAAGCTGCCGAGCCCGTGCGGATCGTCAGGGAAATGGCCGGGCACCCAGTCGAGCAGCACGCCGACGCCCTCGCGATGGCAGGCATCGACCAGCGCGGCGAAATCCTCAGGCCCGCCGAAGCGGCTGGTTGGCGCATAGAGGCCGGTCGGCTGATAGCCCCAGGAGCCGTCGAACGGATGCTCGCTGACGGGCAGGAATTCGAGATGGGTAAAGCCCATGTCGCGGGCATAGGCCGGCAGCTGCTCGGCCAGTTCGCGATAGGTGAGCCATTCGTCGCCGTTCTTGCGGCGCCAGGAGCCGAGATGGACCTCGTAGATCGACATCGGCGCCGAGAGCGCGTTGATGCCATCCGGCGCCGGGCGTGGGCGCGCGAGATGTGCCTCGTCGAACACGATGGAAGCCGTCTTCGGCCGCACCTCGCTCGCAAAGGCCATGGGATCGGACTTCAGCGGCAACTGGTGGCCGTGCGGCCCGATGATATCGAACTTGTAGTGGTCGCCGCCCTTGGCGTGCGGGATGAACAATTCCCAATAACCGGCACCGCGGACCCGCATCGGATGGCGCCGCGCGTCCCAGAAATTGAAATCGCCGACCACGGACACGCGCCGCGCATTCGGCGCCAGCACGACGAAGCCGATGCCGTCGATGCCTTCGAGCCGCATCGGATGCGCGCCGAGCTTGTCGTAGAGGCGCTGATGGGTGCCTTCGCCGAGCAGATAGAGATCGAAATCGGTCAGGATCGGCGGGAAGCGATAGGCGTCCTCGAACTCGACGATGTTGTCGCCGAACCTGGCGCGGAGCTGATAGCGCTTCGAGCCGTTCGGCAAGGCGCCGATGAACAGGCCCGAAGCGTGGACGCGATCGAGCTTCGCCACCTCGCCATGTTCGCCCACCGCCTCGACATTGGTGGCCTCGGGGAGGAACGCGCGCACCACGCTCGTGCCGCCCTCGGGATGCAACCCGAGATAATGGAAGGGGTCGGGGTGGCGGCCCTCGATGATCGCGTAGGCCTCGGCTGGCAGTTTAGGCATGGGCTTCGCTCTCATTGGACAGAATGCGAAGCAGTCCGGTCAGCGGCGCGCGGAGCCCCTCAGGCCGGTGGGACAGCTCGTACTCTACTTCGTCGAAGGCTTGATCAAGCAGGAAAAACCTTAACAGGCCTTCCGCGGATTGCCGATCTTCCGGCCACAGCCGGCGATCGGTCATGGCTTCGCGGTAAGCGCTAAGGAATGTCGCGGCGGCGCGTTCGCGCCATTCGCCGAGTGCGGTCGCGAGCCGGTCCTGCTCGTCGGATGCGCCCGTCAGCGCGCGGCTAAGCGCTGTGTTAACCGAAAGCTCGATCGAGCGGATCAGGCCGGCGACGTCGCGTGCGGCCGGTGCCTTGCGCCGCTTGTCGGCCAGCGCGAGATGCGGATTGCCGTCGAAGTCGATGATGAAGATATCGTCCTTCACGATCAGAATTTGCCCGAGGCGGAAGTCGCCATGATGACGGATGTTCAACCCGCCGATGCCGGATGGCAAGAGGGCGTCGAGGTGGTCGGGCAGGGTCGCACGCACCGCGACGAGCTGATCGATCAGCGGCCGGTCGGATTCCCGCAGGCCGTCGCGGCTGTCGGCGAGCCGTTCAAAAACCCGCTCGGCCCGTGCCTTGAGGTCGGAGGCCCAGCGTTCGACCTGTGCGGGGCCGATCGGCTCCGGCGCGAGATTGTCGGGCCTTGCGGCGGCGAGAGCCACGTGCAGCTCGGCGAGCCGCCGGCCGATCTGCGCCATGAAGTGCAGATAAGGCGCCTGCTCCTGGGTCTCTCGGGGCGCTTCGCTCATCGGCGCCAACCGCTGCTCGTCGATATAGCGGTCGAGATAACCCGTGGTGACGGCCCAGCCGTCGCCCTGGTTCTCGACATAGGCGTGCAGCACGCCGACCGCGCTGCTTCTGTCGCCTTCGACCAGCTCGACGCTGCCGAGCAGCGCCGGCGTATTGGCAAAGTGCGCGACGTCGGTGAGGTAGGAGCCGATCTCGATCTCGGGATTGATGCCGCCTTCGAGCTGGCGATAGATCTTGGCGACGTACTGGTTGTCGACCAGCGCCGTGCTGTTCGACTGCTCGATGGCGCGGATGCGTTCGGGCTCCTTGATGATGTAATCTGCGAACCGGCTGGTCRCCTTGAACTCCAGACGCAGATTGTTCTCTTCCACCACCAGGTTCTGCGACAGATTGCGCAGGAACAGGCCGATGAAGATCTGCTCGGTCGCGACGTCGAGCAACGTACCTTCGCGCGCGCCCTGACGCACGGCGGCGAGCGCCTTCGGGTTGAAGCGTTCGCGGTCGAAGCGCACCCATTCGATCTGCATCGGCAGCACGTAGCGCG
This sequence comes from Bradyrhizobium sp. 2TAF36, assembly GCF_052114925.1. Taxonomy (NCBI): domain Bacteria; kingdom Pseudomonadati; phylum Pseudomonadota; class Alphaproteobacteria; order Hyphomicrobiales; family Nitrobacteraceae; genus Bradyrhizobium; species Bradyrhizobium sp. 2TAF36. The sequence continues at coordinate 104,306 of NZ_JBFRFR010000002.1, forward strand.
CCGTGGCATCCTGTTGCGGGGTTTCGAAGACCGCGATCCAGGGCCTGTTGTCGCCGATGTCGCAGAACGGCACCGCCGAGGTCAGCGTCGGCTTGATCTGCTTGGGATCTTGCTCGGGATACCAGCGCGTGCGCGACAGGAAGCCTGGCAGCACCTCGTGCTCGAACACGCCGCGCTCGCGCGCCAGCGACACCCAGGTCGAATTGACCGGCACCACCAGCGTCTCGAATTCAGGCACCGCGCGCGGCGTCACCGGCTCGGACTTGTTGCGCTCGGTGAGCTGGAACCAGTAGAAGCCGTAAGGCCCCAGCGTGATCATGTAGGGCACCTCGCCGATCGGCGGAAAACGCGTGCGTCCGAGCATCTCCTGCGGAATGCGGTCCTTCCACGGCGACAGATCGAGCTCGGTCGCCTGGGCTGCGCGCGAGAGGTTGGCGACGCACAGAATCACCTCGTCGTTGTACTGCCGGACATAGGCCAGCACGGCGCGGTTGGCCGGGCGGATGAAGGTCATGGTGCCGCGGCCGAAGGCGAGGGTCGATTTGCGCACCGAGATCAGGCGCTTGGTGGCGCTGAGAAGCGAGGACAGGCTGCGCGACTGCGCCTCCACGTTGACCGACTCGTAGCCGTAGACGGGGTCCATGATCAGCGGCGCATAGAGGCGGGCCGGATCGCAGCGGGAGAAGCCGCCATTGCGATCCGGGCTCCACTGCATCGGCGTGCGTACGCCGTTGCGGTCGCCGAGATAGATGTTGTCGCCCATGCCGATCTCGTCGCCGTAATAGATGATCGGCGTGCCGGGAAAGGACAGCAGCAGCGAGTTCATCAGCTCGATCTTGCGGCGGTCATTGTCCATCAGCGGCGCCAGCCGCCGGCGGATGCCGACATTGATGCGGGCGCGGGGATCGTTGGCGTAGGTGGTCCAGAGATAGTCGCGCTCGACGTCGGTGACCATCTCCAGCGTCAGCTCGTCGTGGTTGCGCAGGAACAGCGCCCATTGGCAGCTTGCGGGAATGTCCGGCGTCTGGCGCAAGATGTCGGTGATCGGAAAGCGGTCTTCCTGCGCGATCGCCATGTAGATGCGCGGCATCAGCGGGAAGTGGTAGGCCATGTGGCACTCGTCGCCGCGGCCGAAATATTCCTGCACGTCCTCCGGCCATTGATTGGCCTCGGCCAGCAGCAGCTTGCCCTTGGAGTAGGAGTCCAGTTCCTGGCGCAGGCGCTTGATGATCGCATGCGTCTCGGGGAGGTTCTCGTTGTTGGTGCCGTCGCGTTCGCAGAGATAGGGGATGGCGTCGAGGCGGAATCCGTCGACGCCGGCATCCAGCCAGCGCTTCATCACCTGGATCAGGGCGCTGACCACGCGCGGATTGTCGAAATTGAGGTCCGGCTGGTGCGAGAAGAAGCGGTGCCAGTAGAACGCCCCGGCCTCGTGGTCCCAGGTCCAGTTCGACTTCTCGGTGTCGGTGAAGATGATCCGCGTGCCCTGGTATTTCTGGTCGGTGTCGCTCCAGACATACCAGTTGCGGGCGCTCGAGCCCGGATGGCTGCGGCGCGCGCGCTTGAACCATTTGTGCTGGTCGGAGGTGTGATTGACGACGAGCTCGGTGATGACGCGCAGGCCGCGCTTCTGCGCTTCCTGGATGAAGCGCTTGAAGTCCTTCATCGTCCCGAAATCGGGATTGACCGAGCCGTAGTCGGCGATGTCGTAGCCGTCGTCGCGCCCGGGCGATGGATAGAACGGCAGCAGCCACAGCGCGGTGACGCCGAGCTCCTGGAGATAGGGCAGCTTCTCGGTCAGTCCGGCGAAATCGCCGATGCCGTCATGGTTGCTGTCGGCAAACGCCTTGACGTGGAGCTGGTAGATGATTGCGTCCTTGTACCAGAGTTCATCCACGATCTCGGCTGCCTCGGCTTTTTGGGTGTCGACGGAAGACAAAACATTCATGGCGTGATCCTTACGCCAGGCAGCGGAACAGCAGCGCCGGGTCGCGGTCGGGATCGATATATAATCTGATCCCGCCCCATTCGATGCGGGACAGTTCGCCTGTGATGAGATTTTCGAGTGCGGTGACGTGGCGGCGTGCGCCGCCGGCGTCGATGGTGAGGTCGCCCAGCGGCAACCAGACTTCGCGGACATGGCCCGAGAGGGCGATGACCGCGACGACGGTGTTGGCTGGATCGGCCGCCTCCTTGGCAAAGGCGATCGTCTCGCCGTCCTCGACGCCGAGGAAGCGCAGATTCTCCGTTTGCTGAAGCGCGGCGTTATCGTTGCGGATGCGATTGAGCGCGGCGATGTAGGTCTTGATGTTGCCGGGCCGGTCCCAGTCGCGCGGCTTGATCTGGTATTTCTCGGAATCGAGATATTCTTCGCGGCCGGGAATCGCGTCATGCTCCAGCAGCTCGAACCCGCTGTAGATGCCGTAACTGCCGGACAGCGTCGCGGCCAGCGCGACCCGCGACTTGAACGCCCAGGGCTCACCGCCCTGGAGATGATAGGGCAGCAGGTCGGGCGTGCTCACGAACAGGTTCGCCCGATAGAAATCGCGCTCGGGATAGCGGGTCAGCTCGCCCAGATATTGCTCCAGCTCCCATTTCGCCGTGCGCCAGGGGAAATAGCTGAAGGACTGTGCAAAGCCGAGCTTGGCGAGGCCCTTCATCAGCTTCGGCCGCGCGAAGGTCTTGGAGAACAGGATCACCTCGGGATGGCGGCGGCGGATGTCGCTGATCAGCCACTCCCAGAACGGAAGCGGCGCGGTGTCGTGATTGTCGATGGCGAAGATGGTGACGCCGTGGTCGATCCAGAACAGCATGGCGTCGCGAAACGCGTTCCACAGCCCGGCCCTGTCGACGGAGGCGAAATCGGGGATGACGATGTCCGAATAGGGATCATCCGCCGTCCGCACCGAGCGGTCCGGCCGCCATTTGAACCATTCCGGATGCTGCCTCAGCCAGGGATGGTCCGGCGAGCATTGCACGGCGAAGTCGAGCGCGAGCTCGAGGCCGTATTCGAGACAGGTCGCGACCAGCGCGCGGAAATCCTCGATCGTGCCGAGCTCGGGATGCAGTGCATCGTGCCCGCCCTCGGCCGTGCCGATCGCATAGGGCGAGCCAGGATCGCCTTCGGTCGCCACCGGCGCATTGTTGCGGCCCTTGCGGCGGGTGTGGCCAATGGGGTGGATGGGCGTGAAGTAGAGCACGTCAAAGCCCATCGCGGCGATGTCGGGCACGCGCGCGATGCAGTCACGCAGCGTGCCATGCCGGCCGGGACTCTGGCTCTGGCTGCGCGGCATCATCTGATACCAGGCGCCGAAGCGCGCTTTGTCGCGGTCGACGATCAGCGGGAAGTTCTGCGAGCGGGTCAGGTCGGGCCGCGACTGGCTCTCGGCCATGGCCGCGCCGAGATCGGCTGCCAGCAGCGAGCCGACATCGCCGGTCTGAAGATAATCCTCGCATTGCTTCACGATGACCGCCGCGGCGTCCTGCCGGGCGCCATGTGCCTTGGTCAGGAGGCCGGCGCCCTCGAGCGCATCGAGGCTGACGTCTGTGCCGGCGCGCCGCTTGCGCTCAACCCCGTGCGACCAGGTGGCGAATTCGTCGGTCCATGCCTCGATCGCATAGACATATTGGCCGGGCTCAACGGGGGTGAACGCGCCGGACCAGCGGTCATTGCCGTGATGGATCATCGGCTCGCTCCGCCATTCCCGGTCCTGCTCTCCTTGCCAGATCAGCGCGGCACCGATCACCGCGTCGCCGTCGCGATAGATGTCGGCCCAGACGTCGACCCGTTCGCCCGCAATCCGCTTCACGGCGAAACGGCCGCTGTCGATCGAGGGATAGATATCTTCGATGAGGAAAGCACCGCCGGCTGCGGCACTCTCGACAGTTTGAATTGTCTTGTTCACGGTGATGCCATTGACAAGAAAGCAGGAGCCCGTTTCCCTTGTCGGGAACCTACGCTTGATACCAATATAGAAAGCCGCTTGTGTGTCATTGGTTCCCTTGGGAACGGCAGGCACGGTCTGCGAGTTAGCCCTGACTAACCTCTTCCACGACCTCGTTAAATTCCCTGCCCCCGGCCGGATGACGGCCTGCAAGCTGCGTGCCGAATGGATCTTTTAGCTCAAGCCCGGATCAAGGGCGTTCAGTCCGAATTCGTCGATGCCCTCGGAAAGCTGCGGGTCACCGATCCCGTGGCCCTCAAATCCATCCTCGAAGCCCTGCCGGAGAAGCGGGTTTACCGCTTCGTCGGCGGGCCCGTGGTGGTGCGCGCCCTGGGACATCCGCGCACCGAATTGAGGACAATCGGCGCGCCGCCGCTGCAATGGACATTGCGCGCAAACGGCAATGTGATCGCGCAAGGCGAGACCCACGAGCCCGTGATCGCCTGGCCCGCCGGCCTGCCGCTCGGTTATCACCGGTTGACGCTGACCGACGCCAAGGGTGTTGCGGAAGAGGTGCCGATGATCGTGGCGCCCGAACGCGCCTTCGGCGGCGATTTCGCCCGTGGCTGGCTGCTTGCCGTGCAGCTCTACAGCGTCCGCTCGGACCGCAATTGGGGCATTGGCGATTTCACCGACCTCGCCGATCTCGTCCGGCTCGCCAGGCAGCTCGGCGCCGATGGCGTCGGGCTCAATCCGCTGCATGTCCTGTTCGACAACCACCCCGCCGATTGCAGCCCTTATTCGCCGAACAGCCGGCTGTTTCTCAACCCGCTCTATATCGACGTCGAGGCGATCCCGGAATTTTCCGCCGACCTCGTCCCCGACGCGGCTGCGACCGCCGCGCGGCTGCGCGAAGGCGATCGCGTGCCCTATGCGGACATGGCGGCGCTGAAATGGCTCGGCCTGCGCGCCGCCTACAACAGTTTCGTGACGAGCGCGAGCGAGGCGCGCCGCAAGGAATTCGACGCCTTCTGCGCGGACCGTGCGCCGCTGTTGTCCCGCTTTGCCTGCTTCGAGGTGCTGCGGCATCGCTTCTCCGGGCCTTGGTGGGAGTGGCCGCAAGAGTGGCAGCAGCCGGATGAAGCCAAATGCGCCGAGCTCCGCAACGGCCCCGACAAGCGCGAGGTCGAGTTCGTCGAATTCGTGCAATGGACGGCCGATAGCCAATTGCATGCCGCCAAGGAATTGGCCGGCCAGCTCGGCATGCGCGTCGGGCTCTATCTCGACGTCGCCGTCGGCGTGCAGTCCAACGGCTTCGACGCCTGGAACGAGCAGATGGCGATTTCGCGCCATCTCGCCGTCGGCGCGCCGCCCGACGTGCTCAACACCGTCGGACAGGATTGGGGCCTTGCCGGCTTCAATGCCGGTGGTCTGGAGGCGCAATCCTTCGTGCCGTTCGCCGACATGCTGGCCGCCTCGATGCGCCATGCCGGCGCGATCCGGCTCGATCACGTGCTGGGGTTGAAGCGGCTGTATCTGGTGCCGCGCGGCTTCAAGCCGGACAACGGCGCCTATGTTCAGATGCCGTTCGAGGCGCTGCTCGGCGCCGTGGTGCGCGAGAGCGCGGCGCACAAATGCATCGTGATCGGCGAGGACCTCGGCACCGTGCCGGAAGGTTTCCGCGAGACCATGCAGGATTTCGGCATCTGGTCCTACCTCGTCATGATGTTCGAGCGCGACGATGCCGGCCGTTTCCGCAATGCCGACCATTACCGGCCCAACGCGCTGGTCACGCTGAACACGCATGATCTGTGCACCTATGCCGGCTGGCGCTCCTTCAGCGATCTCAAGATGAAGCGCTCGCTCGGGCTCGACCCCGGCGAGAACGACCAGGCGCGCTGGGATGCGCTCGGCAGGCTCGACGAGATCCTGCGCCAGAACGGCATCAACGCCAACGATCTCTATTCGGTGCTCGCCTTCCTGTCGCGGACGCCGTCGCGTCTTCTGGCGGTGTCGCTGGAGGATCTGCTCGGCGTGATTGACCAGCCCAACATTCCCGGTACGATCGATGAGCATCCGAACTGGCGCCAGCGCCTGCCGGTGGCGCTCGACAAGATCGCCGCCAAGGTCGATGTTACGGCCTTGAAGGCGGCGACGCGGGAACGCTCGTTGACCGGCGGGAGTTGAAACGGCGGATTTTCCGGGGCTCGTGACACATTGGCTCAGAGGATCGAGGACTATGCGCTGATCGGCGATTGCGAGACCGCAGCGCTGGTCGGGCGCGACGGCTCGATCGACTGGCTGTGCTGGCCGGCCTTCGATTCCGATGCCTGCTTTGCCGCGATCCTCGGCACGCACAAGAACGGCCGCTGGCTGATCGCGCCGGGCGAAGACATCACCGGTATCTCGCGCCGCTACCTCGGCAACACGCTCATCCTCGAAACGCGTTTCGAGACCAGGAGCGGCGCCGTTGCGCTGATCGACTTCATGCCGCCGCGCGGCAAGGCCTCCGACATCGTGCGGCTGGTCCGCGGCCTCACGGGCACGGTGAAGATGCGGATGGAGCTTGTCATCCGCTTCGGCTTCGGCGTCGACATTCCCTGGGTGCGACGCATCGACCATTCGCTGCTGGCGATCGCCGGCCAGGACATGACGGTGCTGCGCACCCCGGTGGAGACCCGCGGCGAGGATCTGACCACGGTCTCCGACTTCGATGTGAAGGCGGGTGAGACGGTGCCGTTCGTGCTGACCTACGGCCCCTCGCATCTCGATCCGCCCGCGCCGATCGATCCGGAGATCGCCTTCCGGGAGACCGAGAAATTCTGGAACGAATGGTGCAGCCGCTGCACCCGCGACGGCGAATATCACGATCTGATCGTACGCTCGCTGATCACGCTGAAGGCGCTGACCTTCGCCCCCACCGGCGGCATCGTCGCGGCGCCCACCACCTCGTTGCCGGAAAAGCTCGGCGGCGCCAGGAACTGGGATTACCGCTTCTGCTGGCTGCGCGATGCGACCTTCACGCTGCTGGCGCTGATGAACTCGGGTTACACCGAGGAAGCATTGGCCTGGCACAATTGGCTGCTGCGCGCGGCGGCAGGCTCGCCGGCGGACATGCAGATCATGTACGGCATCTGGGGCCAGCGGCGTCTGCTGGAATGGGAAGCGGGCTGGCTCGACGGTTATGAGGGCGCCCAACCGGTGCGCGTCGGCAACGCCGCGCATGCGCAGCTCCAGCTCGACGTCTACGGCGAACTGATCGACGCTTTCCACCAGTCGCGCATGGCGAAGCTGAAGCTCGACGACGAGACGACCTGGGCGCTGGAATGCGTCGTGCTCAACCATCTCGCCGAGGTCTGGGACCATCCCGACAACGGCATCTGGGAGCTGCGTGGACAGCCGAAGCACTACGTGTTCTCCAAGGTCATGACCTGGGTCGCCTTCGACCGCGGCATCAAGAGCGCCGAGACCTTTGGCTTCAAGGCGCCGCTGCTGCATTGGCGTGCCCTGCGCGAAGCCATTCATCGCGATGTCTGCAACAAGGGATTTGACGCGGAGGAGAATGCCTTCGTCGACTTCTATGGTTCAAAGCTGCTCGATGCCAGCGTGCTGCTGCTGCCGGCCGTCGGCTTCCTGCCGCCATCGGACCCGCGCATTCGGGGCACCATCGCCGCCGTCGAGAAACACATGATGCGCGACGGTTTTGTGCTGCGCCACGACCCCCGCGAAGTGTCCGAGGAGACGCAGCCGATCGAGGGCGCGTTCCTGGCGTGCAGCCTGTGGCTGGCCGACGCGCATGTGCTGGCGGGCGATCTCGACAAGGCGCAAGCCTTGCTCGACCGCGTGGTCGGCATCGCGAACGACGTCGGCCTCTTGGCCGAAGAATATGATTCAGGCGCCCAACGCCAGACCGGCAATTTCCCGCAGGCCTTGACCCACATCGCGCTGATCAACACCGCGCACAATCTCTCGGCCGCGAGGCAGGAGAGCGAGAAGCCGGCGGTTCAGCGGTCGAAGTAAGGGGGGAGGGAACGCACCTCCGTCGCGGCGTCAGTCGAGTCTCATCTCATCAGATCTCAGCCCACCCCGTTCCGCTTCAAAACCACCTCCATCGCCTCCGCAAAGCCGTCCTGCTCATTGGTCGCGGTGACGTGGGTGGCCTGGTCCTTGACGCTGTCGGTGGCATTGCCCATGGCGATCGAGGTGCCGCTGACGCGGAACATCGCAAGGTCGTTCTGCATGTCACCAATGGTGGCGACCGCGTCGGTGGAAATCCCAAGGCGCTTGGCCATGGCTTGCACGAAGGTGCCCTTGTCGAAGCCGGGCGGGGTGATGTCGAGATAATAGGTCTGCGAGCGCACCGCGGTGGCCGCGCTGCCCAGCGCTTCCTGCATCGCCTTCTCGCAGCGCTCAAGGCCGGCGGCATCGGCGCTGGCACCGACGATCTTGCAGGCGCTTGCAAGGTACGGCGAGAAATCCGTCACGATGGTGGGATCAGAACGGATCGTGTGCTGCTCGTGCGCGACGTATTTACCATCAGGGTTGTCGATCAGCCATTTGTCGGTGGTGAAGAGCCAGATGTCGGCGCCGAACTCCCGGAGGATCTGCAAGGACCGTTCGGCGGCGCTCGCCGGGATCAGGTGCTGCTCGACCGCATGCATCTCGGGATCGACGATCGAGGAGCCGTTGAACGGGCCGATCGGCAGCCAGAGCGCCAGCGGCTCGACCAGGAACCGCATGCCGATCGCGGGGCGGCTGGAGGTGATGGTGAAGCCGATCCCGGCCTTGTGCAGCCGCTGCACCGCGGACTGCGCGCGCTCCGTCAGCGTCTTGTCCTTGGTCAGCAGCGTGCCGTCGACGTCGGAGACGACCAGTGAGATTTTCGTCATGGCAGGACCTCAGGGTTTGTCGGCCTCAGCGTTTCGCCCCGCTCAGCTTTAATTGCCGGACCACGCCGTCAACGATCGCCTCGACGGATTCATCGATCGAGACGGTGACGACGTGCTCGCCAGCCTCGGGCGGCTCCAGCGTCGTGAATTGGCTCGTCAGCAGTTCGGGCGGCATGAAATGGCCCTTGCGTTGCGCGAGGCGGGCGGCGATCAGCTCCCTGGTGCCCCTCAGGAAGACGAAGCGGACGTCGTCGCGTCCGCGCAGCAGCACGTCGCGATAGGTGTGCTTCAGCGCCGAGCAGGCGATGATCACGTGCTCGCCTTTATCGCAAACCCGCGCGATCTCGTCGGCGATGGCGTTGAGCCAGGGCCAGCGGTCCTCGTCGGTGAGGGGATGGCCGGCCCGCATCTTCTCGACATTGCTGGCGGGGTGAAAGCTGTCGCCGTCCTCGAAACGCCAGCCGAGCCGCTGCCCGAGCGCCTCCGCAACCGTACTCTTGCCTGAACCCGACACGCCCATCACGATCAACGCACAAGGTGCTTCAACGCCCGCCACGAATTCCCTCCGGAAGCGCGGCCTGGTCGACCAGCCAGACGGTCTCACCATTCGAGCGCGCGCGTACAGCCGGCAGAGTCTCGCCATTGAGCAGGCGCGTCAAGATCGGCTGCTTGTCGTGCCCGGCAATCTCGAACAGCATTTCGCGGCAGGAGGCCAAGGCGGGCAGGGTCAGCGACACCCGCGGCACGAACGGCGCGACATTGGCCTTGGGGACGCCGACCACCCAGCGCGTGGTCTCCTCGATCGCGGGGTAGCCGGGGAAGAGCGAGGCGGTGTGGCCGTCCGGGCCTGCGCCCATCAGGACCATGTCGAACAGCGGCCGTGCCGGATCGAGGTTTTTGGCGCCGTAGAAGGACTGAAGCTCGCGCGCATAGGCGTCGGCACCCGCTTCGGGGCTTTCAGCCGTGGTCGGGATCGGGTGAATATGCCCGGACGGCGCATTGCGGTCGAGAAAGGTCGCGCGCGCGACTGCCATGTTGTTGAGGGGATCGCTCGAAGGCACGAAACGCTCGTCACCGATGAACCAGTGCACGCGGTCCCATGGGACCTTGCCGCGATACGCGTCGCTGCCGAGCAATTGATAGAGCTTCTTCGGGCTGGATCCGCCGGTGAGGCAGATCGCGATCCGCCCGGGATTGGCTGATATCCGCGCCATCACCCGTTCGGCTGCGGCCTGCGCCAGCGCCTCGGCGTCGGCCGCGACGATCAGCTTCGGCTGGTCGGCCGCTGCCATCACGTAAACTTCCGCCAGCTTCGCCCGTCGCGCCGGAGCAGCTCATCGGCGCAGGCGGGGCCGTCGCTGCCGGCGGAGTAGGTCTCGATGCCGTTGGTGCCTTCACTTTTCCAGGCGTCCAGGAACGGCTGCACCGCCTGCCATCCGRCCTCGATGCCGTCGGCGCGCTGGAACAGGATGTTGTCGCCGATCATGCAGTCGTAGATCAGAGTCTCGTAGCCGGTCGAGGGATCGGCGCGGAAATAGTCGCCGTAGCGGAACTTCATCTCGACGCCGTCGATGGTGATGCTCGGCCCCGGGATCTTGGCGTTGAACTGCAGCTCGATGGTTTCGGTCGGCGCGATGCCGATGGTGAGGAAGTTCTGCGACAGGCGGTCGACATCCGTGCCTGAGAACATCGACAGCGGCGCCTGCTTGAACTTGATCGCCACTTCCGTGCGCTTGTGGCCGAGCGCCTTGCCGGTGCGCAGATAGAACGGCACGCCGGCCCAGCGCCAATTGTCGATCATCAGCTTCAGCGCGACGAAGGTCTCGGTGGTGCTGCCGGGCTTGACGTCCTCGGTCTTGCGATAGTCCGTGATCTCGTCGTCGCCGATGCGGCCGGCGAGATATTGCGCGCGCACCGAATTCTTCAGCGCCTCTTCCCGGGTCGGCTCCTGGATCGACGTCAGCACGTCGGCCTTTTCGGAGCGCACGGAATGCGCATCGAACCGCGCCGGCGGCTCCATCGCGACCAGCGACATCAGCTGGAACAGATGGTTCGGCACCATGTCGCGCAGTGCGCCGGTGGCATCGTAGAAGCCGCCGCGATGGCCGACGCCGAGCTTCTCCTCCACGGTGATCTGGATGTGATCGATATGGTTGCGATTCCAGATCGGCTCGAACATGCCGTTGGCAAAGCGCAGCACCAGGATGTTCTGCACCGTCTCCTTGCCGAGATAATGATCGATCCGGTAGATCTGGTGCTCGTCCATGATCTTCAGGAGCTCGGCATTCAGCGCCTTGGCTGACGCGAGATCGGTGCCGAACGGCTTTTCGATTACGAGCCGACGCCAGGCGCCGTTCTCCTTCATCATGCCGGTGCGGCCGAGCTCGCGCGCAGTCGGCGCGAACGCGGCGGGCGGCGTTGCCAGATAGAACAGTCGGTTACCGCCGGTGTCCTGCGCGCATTCCAGCGAATCCAGATGCGCGCGCAAGCGGTCGAAGGACGGGGGATCCTTCGGATCGGCCTCGACGAAGGTCACGCATTCCAGCAGCTTCCGGGCGATGTCGTCGTCCACGGGACGGGTTGCGAACTGGCGCAGCCCCTTCAACAGGCTGTCGCGCAGCTCGTCATCCGACTGGCGGTTGCGGGCCACACCGACGACGCAGAACTTCTCCGGCAACAGGTGCTCGGCGGCCAGATTGTACAGCGACGGCATCACCAGCCGATGGGTGAGGTCACCGGTCGCGCCAAAGATGACGAAGGCGCAATTTTCGGGCTTGCGCTTGGCCTGCGGGTCTTTTGTCACGAATGATCGGCCTTCGCTCTGTTACTTGTTACTTCGGCTCTTATTTGGGTTTCGAAGCGCCCGGCTGCTTCGGCTCCTTGTGGCCGCYGAAACCCGCGCGCATTGCGGAGAGAATTTTTTCGGCGAAGGTGTGTTCCTTGCGGGAACGGAAACGTGTGTAGAGGGCCGCGGTCAAGACTTCGGCCGGCACGGCCTCGTCGATCGCCGCATTCACGGTCCAGCGGCCTTCGCCGGAATCCTCGACGAAGCCGGAATATTCCGCAAGCGCAGGGCTGTCGGCGAGCGCCGTCGAGGTGAGGTCGAGCAGCCAGGACGGGATCACGCTGCCGCGCCGCCACACCTCCGCGATATCGGCAAGGTCGAAATCGTAGCGATGATCCGCCGGCAAGGCCTCGATGTTGGCATTCTTGAGAATGTCGAAACCTTCGGCATAGGCCTGCATCAGGCCGTATTCGATGCCGTTGTGGATCATCTTGACGAAATGGCCGGCGCCCACGGGACCTGCATGGATGTAGCCCTGCTCGATGCGGGGATCGCGCCCCTCACGTCCCTCCGTGCGCGGAATGTCGCCGGCGCCGGGCGCAAGCGCCGCGAAGATCGGATCGAGCCGGTCGACCACTTGCTTCTCGCCGCCGATCATCATGCAATAGCCGCGGTCGAGCCCCCAGACGCCGCCTGAAGTGCCGACATCGACATAATGGATGCCGCGCTCCTTCAGCGCCTTGCCGCGGCGGACGTCGTCCTGCCAGAACGTATTGCCGCCGTCGATGATGACGTCGCCGGCCTGCATCACGCCCGCGATCGTGTCGATCGTCGTCTCGGTGATGTGGCCGGCGGGCAGCATCACCCAGGCTGTGCGCGGCCGCTCCAGCTTGGCGACGAACTCTTCCAGCGTCGCCGAGCCCTGTGCGCCGTCTGCGGCGAGACCCGCGACGGCCTTGGCGTCCTTGTCGTAGACTACGGTCGTATGACCGTGGCGCATCAGGCGGCGAACGATGTTGCCGCCCATCCGGCCGAGGCCGATCATGCCGAGTTGCATCGAGAGATTCCCTTAGTTCAGCGCATCGTTAAGCGCCGCGTTGAGCGCCGCGAGACCTTTCTTGAGCCCGCCCTTGAGGTGGACCCGGAGCGCACGCCGGCCGCGCTCGGTAAGCACGTCGAAGTCGCCGCGCGCCTGCGCGGCCTTGATCACGCCGAAGCTCGCCTTCTGGCCCGGCACCGACAAGTCCTTGGCATCGTCGGCCGTGATCTGGAGAAACACGCCGCTGTCGGGCCCGCCCTTGTAGGCCTGCCCGGTCGAATGCAGGAAGCGCGGTCCGAACTCGGCGCAGGTCGCGACGTGACGCTTCTCGCGCACTTCGAGACGCATCGCCTGGAGTGCGTCGATCGTCGCCTTGTCGCGCGCGATGTAGCCGAGCAGGGCGACATAGTCGCCATGGCCCGAGCGGGAGAGATGCGCTTTCAGCCACGAGGTGAGGTCGCCGTTGGCGCCGGCGGCGCGCAGYGCCGTGGCGTTGGCCTCGTCGGTGTAGAGATCGGCCTCATCCGTGCTGACCACCGGCTGTTCGGCCGGCAATGCACCGGTCTTCTCGAACGACGCGGTGAGCTCGCGGGTCTTGATCTTGGCCGCTTCCACGTCCGGCTGGTCGAACGGGTTGATGCCGAGGATGCTGCCAGCGACCGCCGTCGCCATCTCGAAGCGGAAGAACTCCTGACCGAGATGGTCGATCGATTTCATCACGATGCGCACGACGGGATGGCCGGCGGCTTCGACCGCGGCGAGCTTGGAGTCATGCGCTGGGTCCGCTTCGCCTTCGGTGCGAATGTCGATGAAGAAGCGGTCGTTGCCGTAGAGCGCGGGCTCGCCGAGTGGTTCGCCGGCGATCGGGATCAGGCCCTTGCCTTCCTTGCCGGTCGATTCCGCGATCAGCTGTTCGGCCCAGGCGCCGAAATCGGCGATCTTCTTCGACGACAGGATCGTCACCTTGTCGCGCCCTTCGAGGCCGGCGAGGCCCATGGCAAGGCCGAGCTGGACGCCCGGGTTCTCACCTGGCGGCACGTCGGGTCCGCAGGAGCGGGCCATGGAGAGCGCGTGTTTGATCAGCGTCTTGACGTCGATGCCCGCGGTTGCCGCCGGCACCAGGCCGAACGGCGAGAGCACCGAATAGCGGCCGCCGATCGAGGGTTCGCCATGGAAGATGCGGGCGTAGTCGAGGCTCTTCGCTGCCTTCTCCAGCGACGAGCCGGGATCGGTCACCGCGATGAAGCGGTGGCCGGTCTTCACTTTCGGCCCGACCGCCTGTGCGACGCGTTCGTGGAAATAATCCTTCATCGCGTTCGGCTCGGTGGTCCCGCCGGATTTGCTGGACACGATGAACACGGTGTTGGCGATGTCGATCCTGGCCTCCATTGCCCGGACCTGTGCCGGGTCGGTGGAATCCAGCACGTGCAATTTCGGGAAGCCGGACTTCCGCGCAAAAGTCTCGGCCAGCACCTCGGGGCCAAGGCTCGATCCACCCATGCCGAGCACGACGGCATCGGAGAACTTTTGGCCCTTCACGCGGCTCGCATAGTCCTCGTAGTCGGCGACGTCGGCCTTCGCCGCGCTGTCGAGCCAGCCGAGCCATTTGTCCTCATCGGTGCCGGTCCAGACCGATTTGTCGCGCTGCCACAACCTGCGGATCTTTGCCGACGCGCGCCATTCCTCGGTGCTCTTGGCCACCGCCTTGCCGAGGCCGTCGCCGAGCGAGAGAAGCTGGTGGTCGATCGCGGGCCCGAGCACGGTCGCCCGCTTGTGGGCGACGGCGCCATAGAGCTTGTCGGCGGCATCGGCGAACTGCTTGACGCCGTCCTTGACGAGCTCCTCGGTGATCGCCTCGAGCGAGACGCCGGAGCGCTCCAGTTCTTCCAGCACGCGGCGGGCGTCGTCGACGTTCTCTTCAAGGCTGTCGCGCGGCTTGCCGTGGTCGCGGAACGCATCGAGCGTCGCCGGCGGCACGGTATTGATGGTGTCGGGACCGATCAGCTCCTCGACATAGAGGACGTCGCTGTAGTCCTTGTTCTTGGTGCCGGTGGAGGCCMACAGCATCCGCTGCGGCTTGGCGCCCTTGGCAGCCAGCTTGTCCCAGCGCGCGCCGGAAAACAGGCGCTTGTAATCCTGGTAGGCGACCTTGGCGTTGGCGATCGCGACCTTGCCCTTCAGCGCGGCGAGCCGCTCCTTCTCGGATGGATCGTTGGCGCGGGCGATCTTCTCGTCGAGCTGCTTGTCGACGACCGAGTCGATGCGGCTGACGAAGAAGCTCGCGACGCTCGCCACGTGCGACGGGTCGCCGCCGCCGGCGACGTATTTTTCCAGACCGGCGAGATAGGCCTCGGCGACCTGGAGGTAGACGTCCCTGGCGAACAACAGCGTGATGTTGATGCTGATGCCGTCGCCGATCAGCGTCTCGATCGCCGGCAGGCCCTCCGGCGTCGCCGGCACCTTGACCATCAGGTTCTTGCGGTCGACATCCTTCCAGAGCCGCCGCGCCTCGGCGACCGTGCCGGCGGTGTCCATCGCCAGATAGGGCGAGACTTCCAGGCTGACATAGCCGTCGCCGGCCCTCAGGCGGTCATAGACCGGGCGGAGCACGTCCGCGGCGTTCTGGATGTCCTCGATCGCGAYGGCCTCGAACAGGTCGGCCACGGTCCGGTCGCCGCGCTTCAGCGCCTTGCCGATCGGGGCGTCATACTCGTCCGAACTGCCGATCGCCTTCTCGAAGATCGACGGGTTGGAGGTGACGCCCTTGACGCCGTCGGTGTCGATCAGCCGCTTCAGGTCGCCCTTGGCGATGAAGCCACGGGCCAGGAAGTCCAGCCAGACGGCTTGTCCGTGCTTTTCCAGTTCTTTGACGGGATTCATGATGTTTATTTATCTCCAAGCCTGCGGCGAGGGGTTTCCGCACCGGTCCTGACGCGCTATCCTCTAACCTACATGCTCCCGGGAGGGAACCAATCAAGGGGATAGGCGTCTACCCTCCAGTGTAACTCCGTCGCGATCATGGCGATCCAGGCGGAAGTAGCCGTGTTGCGTAAAAAGTCGTCGGCCGGAGCAGTGGCCAAGGGCTCGTTACCAACGTAGCCGCTTCGTCTCGTCAGCCCAGTCTGCGTGGAGTGTCATCAGCGGATTACGGTCCGCCTGATAGATCGTCGCTCGGCCGCGAATGGCCATGCTGGGGAAAAGCATGCACGCACATCATGACCGCCTGACGCTCGCTGTTGCCGACAGCCCGCAATCGGTCGCGCCGGCCGCATGCATCGATGCGACCCACGATCTCGAAATCAGCCCGTGTACGACCCAGCTGCGGCTGCTGGTCGCGGCGGGTTTCGCGATGACCCTGTTCAGTGCGACCCTTGCCTTCGACTGGTGGGACGGTCTGGGCGACTACGATACGACGGTCGGCTATGCCGGCGTCGTGCTATTCGGCCTGGTGACCGGCCGGCTGATCTGGCTGCTGCCCGCCGAGCGGGGACCGGTGGTGATCGTCACCCCCTATGGCATCCGCGACCTCCGCATCGGCAACGAATTTCTGCTGTGGGACTCGATTGCGGAGGTTTCGACTGAGGAAGGCCGCGGCCACAAGGCGATCGTGCTGACGCTGACGCCGGCCTTGCAGCGGCAGCTCTGCACCATGAGCACCTTGGCGCACCGTGCGGAGAACGAACGGCAGAATGAACGGCAGAATGAACGGATTGTCATCCGCTCCGAGGGTTTGGCGACCGATTTTGATACACTGCTGCGCGCTTGCCGCGATTGTCATGCTGCGAGCGCTGCGCGCACCGCATTGCAGCAGGAAGATGAACGCGGCACGCAAGGCTTCGCCGTACAAGCGTCATAAGATTGCCGCTCGCAGATCGCTCCATGTTGCAGTGCCGGATGGGCTCATCCCCGGTAATGCCCGGATGTTGCGACCAAGTGACATTTTCTGGAAATGAGCGAAGATAGATACAGATTCGCACAAATTACAGGCATGTGCCTGTTCGTAACTCAACGAGTGCCTACGTTGTGCGTTGCGTCGTGTTGGCACCAGGGTGTCCAATGATCGTCATGTGCTCACGCTGATTCGAAATGGCCTGAGGAACGGTCCGGTAACTGCTTTCGTTTCAGCTTGTGGCGGAACTCACGCGGAGAGGGATCATGTATAACGATTCTCTATTCAACGCTTTCGCTAAGTCGTTCGAGGCGAGAAGCCAACACGACATGTCGATGGCGGAATATCTGGAATCGTGTCGAAGCGATCCCATGAAATACGCGAACGCGGCCGAACGACTGCTAGCAGCGATCGGTGAGCCTCAGACGATTGACACGGCCAAGGACCCACGCCTTGGCCGTATTTTTTTGAACCGCACCATCCGGACCTATCCGGCCTTCGCCGGCTTCTACGGCATGGAAGAAACCATCGAGCGCATCGTCGGTTTCTTCCGTCACGCGGCGCAGGGGCTCGAAGAGCGCAAGCAGATCCTCTATCTGCTCGGCCCGGTCGGCGGCGGCAAATCCTCGCTCGCCGAGCGGCTCAAGTCGCTGATGGAAGTGCAGCCGATCTACGTGCTCAAAGCCGGCGATGAATTGAGCCCGGTGTTTGAAAGCCCGCTCAGCCTGTTCGATCCCGATCATCTCGGACCGATGCTGGAAGAGAAGTACGGCATTCCGCGCCGTCGCCTCACCGGCCTGATGAGCCCGTGGTGCTACAAGCGGCTGGAAGCCTTCGGCGGTGACATTTCTCAGTTCAGAGTCGCAAAAATCCAGCCGTCGCGGCTGCGCCAGATCGCGGTCTCCAAGACCGAGCCTGGTGACGAGAACAACCAGGACATCTCCTCGCTGGTCGGCAAGGTCGATATCCGCAAGCTCGAGACCTACGCGCAGAACGATCCCGACGCCTACAGCTATTCGGGCGGCCTCAACCGCGCCAACCAGGGCATCCTCGAATTCGTCGAGATGTTCAAGGCGCCGATCAAGATGCTGCACCCGCTGCTCACCGCAACGCAGGAGGGCAACTACATCGGCACCGAGAATATCGGCGCGATCCCGTTCACCGGCGTGATCCTCGCGCACTCGAACGAAGCCGAGTGGTCGAGCTTCAAAGCCAACAAGAACAACGAGGCCTTCATCGACCGCATCTGCGTGATCAAGGTGCCGTACTGCCTCCGGGCCACCGAAGAGCAGAAGATCTACGAAAAGCTGATCCAGGGCTCGGAGCTCGCGGCCGCGCCGTGCGCACCCTCGACCCTGGAGACGTTGGCGCGGTTCTCGGTGATGTCGCGCCTGCGCAAGCACGAGAACTCCACGCTGTTCGGCAAGATGCGGGTCTATGACGGCGAGAGCCTGAAGGAATCCGATCCGAAGGCACGGAGCGTCCAGGAATATCGCGATGCCGCCGGCGTCGACGAGGGCATGGACGGCGTCTCCACCCGCTTCGCCTTCAAGATCCTGGCTGCGACCTTCAACCACGATCCGCAGGAAGTCGCTGCCGACGCCGTGCATCTGATGTATGCGCTGGAGCAGTCGATCCGCCGCGAGCAGCTCCCCGAGGAAGTCGAGAAGCGCTATCTCGAATTCATCAAGGCGGACCTGGCGCCGCGCTACGCCGAGTTCATCGGCAACGAGATCCAGAAGGCCTATCTCGAATCCTACTCGGATTACGGCCAGAATCTGTTCGACCGCTACGTCGACTACGCCGATGCCTGGATCGAGGATCAGGACTTCAAGGATGCCGACACCGGCCAGCTGCTCGATCGCGAGCTTTTGAACCAGGAACTGACCAAAATCGAGAAGCCGGCGGGTATCGCCAACCCGAAGGACTTCCGCAACGAGGTGGTCAAATTCTCGTTACGGTCGCGGGCCCAGAACGGAGGCAAGAATCCGACCTGGATTTCCTACGAGAAGATTCGCGACGTGATCGAAAAGCGGATATTCTCGCAGGTCGAGGACCTGCTTCCGGTCATCTCCTTCGGGTCGAAGAAGGACGGCGAGACGGAGAAGAAGCACGGCGAGTTCGTCGCACGCATGGTGGAGCGCGGCTACACCGAGCGTCAGGTTCGCCGGCTCGTCGAATGGTACATGCGTGTGAAGCAGGCCGGTTGAGGCGGATGGAGCGGATGGAAAAGTGCCCATTCACATTATTGACAGGCGCCTGAATCCAGGCGGCAAGAGTCTTGAGAACCGGCAGCGGTTCTTGCGTCGGGCCAAATCCCTGGTGCAGGGCGCCGTCAAGAAGACCTCGCAGGAACGCGACATCAAGGACGTCCTGGAGGGTGGTGAGGTCACGATACCGCTCGACGGCATGCACGAGCCGCGTTTCCGCCGTGAAGGCGGAACGCGCGACATGGTGTTGCCCGGGAACAAGAAGTTCATCGAGGGCGATTACCTCCAGCGATCCGGCCAGGGCAGCGCCAAGGATTCCGGTCCCGGCGAAGGCGACAGCGAGGACGCGTTCCGCTTCGTCCTCTCCCGCGACGAGTTCGTGGATCTGTTCCTCGACGACCTCGAGCTGCCGGATCTTGCCAAGCGCAAGATCGCGCAGACCGAGAGCGAGGGCATCCAGCGCGCCGGCTACACCACGTCCGGCTCGCCCGCCAACATCTCGGTCAGCCGGACGGTGAAGCTCGCGCTGGCGCGGCGCATCGCGCTCAAGCGTCCCCGCAAGGAGGAGATCGAGGAGCTGGAAGCCGCGATCGCGGCGTGCACCGACGAGGACGAGCGTGTGGTGCTGCTCGCCGAGCTCGAAAGGCTGAAGGCGAGGACCAAGCGCATTCCCTTCGTCGATCCGCTCGATATCCGCTACCGCCGCTACGAGAAGGTGCCGCGGCCGGTGGCGCAGGCGGTGATGTTCTGCCTGATGGACGTCTCCGGCTCGATGTCCGAGCACATGAAGGATCTTGCCAAGCGCTTCTACATGCTGCTCTACGTGTTCCTGAAGCGGCGCTACAAGCATGTCGAGATCGTCTTCATCCGCCACACCGACCGCGCCGAGGAGGTGGACGAGCAGACCTTCTTCTACGGTCCGGCCTCGGGCGGCACGCTGGTCTCCAGCGCGCTCCACGCCATGCACGAGATCGTGCGCGAGCGTTTCAATCCGGCGGACTGGAACATCTACGCCGCGCAAGCCTCCGACGGCGACAATTCCTATTCCGACGGCGAGCTCACGGGCATGCTGCTGACCGACAAGATCCTGCCGGTCTGCCAGTTCTTTGCCTATCTCGAGGTCGGGGAGTCCGGCGGCAGCGCCTTCGATCTCTCCGACTCCTCACTCTGGACCCTCTACGACCGCCTGCGCAACAGCGGCGCACCGCTCTCGATGCGCAAGGTCAGCGAGCGCAGCGAGATCTTCCCGGTGTTCCACGATCTGTTCCAGCGCCGCGAAAACTCCCAGGAGAAAGCCGCTCCATGACGGAACGCTTGTTCGAAGGCGCCGATTGGGATTTCCACACCTTGCAGCGCATCACCGATGCCTGCGAGGAGGTGGCGACGAAGGATCTCGGGCTCGACGTCTATCCGAACCAGATCGAGGTCATCACCGCCGAGCAGATGCTGGATGCCTACTCGTCCGTCGGCATGCCGCTGTTCTACAAGCACTGGTCGTTCGGCAAGCACTTCGCGTTCCACGAGGCCTCGTACCGCAAGGGCCTGATGGGGCTTGCCTATGAGATCGTGATCAACTCCTCGCCCTGCATCTCCTATCTGATGGAGGAGAACACGGCGACGATGCAGACGCTGGTGATCGCCCACGCCGCCTTCGGCCACAACCACTTCTTCAAGAACAACTATCTGTTCAAGCAGTGGACCGACGCCGACGGCATTCTGGACTATCTCGACTTTGCCAAGAACTACGTGATGACCTGCGAGGAGCGCTACGGCCGCGTCGAGGTCGAGCGCACGCTCGATGCCGCGCATGCGCTGATGTCGCACGGCATCGACCGCTATCCCGGCAAGAAGAAGCTGGATCTGCGCGCCGAGGAGAAGCGGGCAGGGCGCCGCCGTCAGCACGAGGAGGAAGTCTTCAACGACCTCTGGCGCACCGTGCCGAAGGGGGCGTCGAAGACCCGGTCCGCGCTCAGCATCGAACGCCGCCGCAAGCTGCTCGGCCTGCCGCAGGAAAACCTGCTCTACTTCCTGGAGAAGAGCGCGCCGCGGCTGGCGCCCTGGCAGCGCGAGCTTTTGCGCATCGTCCGCCACATCGCGCAATATTTCTATCCGCAGAGCCAGACCAAGGTGATGAACGAGGGGACGGCGACCTACGTCCACTATCGCATCATGACCAAGCTGCATCAGCAAGGCCGCATCTCCGACGGCAATTTCCTCGAATTCCTGCAGTCGCACACCAACGTGGTGTTCCAGCCCGAATTCGACGATCCGCGCTTCTCCGGCTTCAATCCCTATGCGCTCGGTTTTGCCGTGATGCAGGACATCGAGCGCATCGTCACCCGGCCGGAGGACGAGGACCGCGAGTGGTTCCCCGACATTGCCGGCAAGAACGACGTGATGGGCGTGCTGCGCGACGTCTGGGCCAACTACCGCGATGAAAGCTTCATCGCGCAGTTYCTGAGCCCGAAGCTGATGCGGCATTTCCGCATGTTCCACCTGCACGACGATCCCGAGGAGCGCGCCGGCATCCGGGTCGATGCCATCCACGACGATCGCGGCTTCCGCCGGGTGCGGCGCGAGTTGGCGCGGCAGCATGATGTCGGCTTCATCGATGCCAACATCGAAGTGGTCGACGTCGATCTCTCCGGCGACCGCCGGCTGATCCTGCATCACCACGTCATCAAGGGCTCGCAGCTCAACGAGACCGACGCCAAGCGCGTGCTCCAGCACCTCGCCGATCTCTGGACTTACGACGTCTCACTGATCGAGGTCGACGCCAACGACAAGGTCCTGCGCGAATATGTCGTAAGCCCGCGCCCGATCCCGGCGGCGGCCTGAGACGGCTGGTAGCTGCTAGAACATCGACGTGGCGGTAGCTCGCCCGCGGCCCATCCTTCGAGACGCCCGCCTCTGGCGGGCCCTCACGATGAGGACGGAGTGTGCGGGAGCTATGTCGACAGACAGCGCTTCTGCTTAGCCTCATCCTGAGGAGACCGCGGAGCGGTCGTCTCGAAGGACGAGGCGCTTGCTCTGGCCGTCACCAAGAATTTGCATCGACTTGACGTGGTCTAAGTCGATCGCTTCTTCGCCGGCTTCTTCTTGGACGCGTTCAGCTCCACCCCCGCGCGAATGAGCGCCTTCAACGCCTTCTCGTTGATCTTTTCGCCTTCGCGAATGTCGATCGCGCGGCGCACGTTTCCCTCGAGGCTGGAATTGAACAGGCCGGCCGGGTCATCCAGCGCCGCGCCCTTGGCGAAAGTCAGCTTCACGACGGCCTTGTAGGTCTCGCCGGTGCAGATGATGCCGTCGTGCTCCCACACGGGAACGCCGCGCCATTTCCATTCCTCGACGACGTCAGGATCGGCCTCCTTGATCAGGCCGCGGATGCGCCCCAGCATCTCGCCGCGCCAGTCGCCGAGCTCCTTGATCCTGCCRTCGATCATCCTGGAAGGCGAAGCGCCGTCCGTCTTGGTCGCGCTGCCTGTCTTCGCGGTCACAGCCTTCTTCATGATCACGCCTCTTGCCGCGCGCCGCTGCGACGGCTGACATAGGGCAGCGCGAACATGTAGAGCCCGGTCGCGAGCAACGGAATCAGCGGGACGAATGCCAGCAGCCCGATCCACGTGGCCTGGATTTGCAGCGTCAGGGCAACAATGTTCGCGATCACGGCGAGCGTGAAAGCAAGCGACAGCCAGCGATGGATTTGTCGA
This sequence comes from Bradyrhizobium sp. 2TAF36, assembly GCF_052114925.1. Classification (NCBI taxonomy): domain Bacteria; kingdom Pseudomonadati; phylum Pseudomonadota; class Alphaproteobacteria; order Hyphomicrobiales; family Nitrobacteraceae; genus Bradyrhizobium; species Bradyrhizobium sp. 2TAF36. The sequence continues at coordinate 126,712 of NZ_JBFRFR010000002.1, forward strand.
ACCCACATATTCCCGGTCAATGAAACCTCCTCTTGAGATGATCGGATGAAGGCCGGCGACGGACCTAGTCAGCTCGCGCCAGCACCTCGTCCAGCTTGGCGAAAAACTGCTTCCAGCCGGCATGCGCGCCGCCATAGGCCTGCTTCTGCGTCGGGCTGAAGCCCGCCTGCTCGACGCGCAAATGCGTGCCCGCGTTCGTCGGCGTCAGCGTGAAGGTCACCACGCTTTTCAGATCGAACGCCGCGTCCTCATGCGAGAAATTCCAGGTATAGGCGAGCGCGCGCTGCGGCTCGAGGGTGAGCACCTCGCAGTCCAGCACGCCGCCCCATTCGCCGCGAAGATTGAAGCGATGACCGACGACCGGCTTGAAGTCGTTCTTCATCAGCCATTCCTCGATCAGATGCGGCTGCGTCAGCGCGCGCCAGATCCGCTCGGCCGGAAAGGCAAATTCGCGCTCGATCACCACGGAGCGCATCTCGGCGGCAGCTTCGGTCATTGGTCCATCCTCTTCAGGAGATCGTCGAGAGCATCGAGCCGGTTCTGCCAGAAGCCGGCCATCTGGCCGGTCCAGTCGATCAGCGGATTGAGCGCGCCGGGCTGCGCGCTGTAATGGGTCTGGCGTCCTGCATGGCGGTCGCGCACCAGCCCGGCCTGCTTCAGCGCGCCGAGATGTTTTGAGACCGCCGGCTGGGAAACGCCTGAAGTCGCGGTCAGTGCCCCGACCGTCTGCTCGCCCTCCCGGCACAGCCGCTCGAAGATCGCCCTCCGGGTCGGATCGGCGAGCGTCCTGAACAGAAGATCGTGCGCGGCGGACATGTGAAATCCATAACCCATAAGTTATGGATTAATTCATAACCGCAGAGTTATGGGTAAGTCAAGTGCGATGGAAGGATGTGGCGCTTCGCTGACGCACCCCTATCCGCCGTCATTGCGAGGAGCCCTTGCGACGAAGCAATCCAGTCTGCCTCCGAGGAGGGACTGGATTGCTTCGCGGAGCCTGTCATCGGGCCGCGCTCCGCGCGGACCCGGTGGCTCGCAATGACGGAGAATGTGGCGGCGCCGCGGGCAGCCCTAAGGCCGCAGGTAGAGATAACCCTGCGACTGGAGCTCGGCCAGGCGGACCACGCCGCCCTTCTCCGCGCTGACGAAGCCCGGCAGCAAACCCGTCAGCGTGACGTTCTGCGCCTTCATGGTGTTGGCGGACGCCGCGAGCTCGATACCGTCCCTGGAGAAATCGCCGACGCGCTTGCCGACGTCGGGGTTGGCCGGTGCCCGGCGAAACGCCTTCAGCGCCGGCCCGTGAATCACCAGCGCGATGATGACGTGTTGGGGGCCGCCGACGCCGTCAATGTGGTTCTGGATGTTGCCGAGCACGAAATTGACCTTCTCGGCGTCGCTGAGGTGATAGACGACCTTGAGCTTGTCGCCCGCGCCGGCTTCCGTCGCGGCCTTCGCGCTGGAGCCGCCAAGCGCCGCGCCCAGGGCCGAGACGGCGCTCCACAAGATGCTCCGGCGGTTTTCATGATCGCACCGGGCGCGTGAACCATTGACGGCCGCATCGGAGGGGGGTGAGAGCCGACTGGCGGTTAGTCGCAAGCCGAACGCCGCGCGTTCAAGTGCCGATGCCTTGCATTCCCGTGGGCAGCCTCGCGCAAGGTTCCAGTCCTAATAACTCGGGAGAAGGGGCGTTCGTAAACCCAGGGTTGCTGCAAAAGGCTGGTGGCGGTCGAACATGTCCGTAGGTCAGAACTTGCCCAACATTACGATCGGCTATTCCCGGGGACGGCTGCTGGTGTTTTTCGGCGCCGGTCTGCTGCTGACGCTGCTCTGCGCTGCGCTCGCATTCATGTGGCAGCAAGGCAAGAACATCACCACGTTCGAGGTCGCCGCCTGCTATGTCGGCGCGGTGTTTTTCGGCCTCGCCACCTTCAGGATGCTCTGGAGGTTGATCTCGGCCAGGTCGCCGGTCGTCTTCATCAGCCGTGTCGGCATTCGCGACCTCAGGCTCGCCGACGAGACCATCGCCTGGAGCTCCGTGCGGAAGATACAGATCTGGGAGCAGCGCCTGCAGAAGTTCGTGGTGCTCAAGCTCGATCCTCTTGTCGCCGGGCGGTTCTCCGGGGGCTTCCTGGGGCGTGCCTTGTCGCTGATGAACAAGACGCTTGGCGCTGACAGCGTGATCGTCAATGCGGGCGGCCTGACCATGGACGTCAAGACATTGCTCGAGACCTGCAAGCAATATTGGGGCGCCGGACGACCGGCCCCTTCGGACCACTCCGTGCCGGAGCCTGAACCGGCGCCCGAGGCTGTCAGCTGAAGCGGGCGAGGAATCGCCAGCATCGGGTAAGATGCCGCGCATCGCAGCGGCGGTCGAAGCAGGCATAGGCTGCGCTGCCGGGTCGTCGCGCGAGCCTTAGTCCGCCGTCGGTCCGCGAAGGTTCAATCCTTGCCGCGATTCCGCCCGGGAACTCGGCGCCGCTGATTTCTGCGAGATTGTCGCGGATCATCAATGTGATAGTCTTCACAGACAGCAGAAATTCGATGTCGTAAGCTCACCCGCGTTTGTGGAGTTCCCCGCAATGGGCGAGATTCGTAACTTCAGATCCGGAAATCATGACGAGCCGCCTCCACACGGCTCGATGCCTCGTCGTCTCGCCGCAATCATCGTCGGTGACATCGCTTCCTACAGCCGCTTGATGCAGGCCGACGAGGAAGGCACGCATGTTCGCGTCAAGCGGATCGAGCGGGATCTCATCGAGCCCAGCATCGTCGAACACCATGGAACGTTGGTGAAGACGACGGGAGACGGCTTCATCGCGATCTTCGACAGTCCGGTCGAGGCCGTTCGCTGCAGCATCGTCATTCAGCAGAATCTCGTCGGGCGCAACGCTTCGCTTCCGAAGGACTCCCGGATCGAATATCGGATTGGCGTCAATCTCGGTGACGTCATCGTGGAGCCGGACGACGTCTACGGCGACGGCGTCAACATCGCCACGCGCATCGAGGGGATCGCCGAGCCCGGTCAGGTCTACATCTCCGGCGCGATCTATGAGCAGATCAAGCACAAGGTGGTGTGCGGCTATGAGTCGCTCGGCGACCGCAAGGTCAAGAACATCACCGATCCGGTGCGCGTCTATCGCGTGCTGCCGGACGCAGATGCGGTCGGGAGGACGCGAGGCCGGCGCGAGAATACCCTGATCTTCCTTCTGGGCGTCACGCTCCTCGTGATCGCTTCCGGTGTGTTGTGGTATCTGCTGGCGCAGCCGTCGGGCAGGGTGAAGGAGCAGGCCGCCGCGCCAACTGCGGCTCCGGTCGCATCACCGAGCCCGCAACCTGCGCCGCGAGAAGCCGCGACACAAACGCCGCAGYCGTCTCCTTCATTGGCGGCATCGTCTCCATCGCCCGCTCCGGCGCCAAGTGCTTCAGCGCCAAGTGCTCCGGCGCCAAGTGCTTCCGCGCCAAGTGCTTCGGCGTCAAGTGCTTCGACGTCAAGTCCAGCACCAAGCCCATCGGCCACGCCGTTCCGCGAACCCGAGATGATCGCCATTCGCGGCGGCAGCTTCGCGATGGGAAGCAATGACGACCCGACCGAACGTCCGGTCCACCAGGTCACGGTCAAGCCGTTCTCGATCGGCAAATATCCGGTGACCGTGCAGGAATGGAACGAATGCGCGGCTGCAAAGGCGTGCGGCTTCACCGCCATTGGCAAGGACGATGCGCCGATCACCAATGTGAGCTGGACCGACGCGCAGCAATATGCGGCCTGGCTCGCGCGGACCACAAAGAAGTCGTATCGGCTTCCGAGCGAAGCCGAATGGGAATACGCCGCGCGCGGCGGGACGCAGACGAAATATTGGTGGGGCGACAAGCTCCAGCCGGGCGTGGCGGGATGCAAGGATTGCGGTGACCTCGCGGCCGAGCAGCCGGCGAAGGTCGGCAGCTTCAAGCCGAATCCGTTCGGCCTCCACGATATGGGTGGCGGTGTCGATCAGTGGGTCGAGGACTGCTGGCGCAGGACCTATCAGGGCGCACCCGGTGACGGCTCGGCATGGACCGGCGGGGACTGCTCGTCGCATGTCCTGCGCTCGGGTTCATGGAAGAACGATTCGAGATATGTGAGGCCGTCCAACCGCGATGGCTACGATACCAATGTTCGTTATCCGACGCATGGATTCCGCGTTGCGCTAAGTCCTTAAGTGGTGGAGTCATTTCGATGCAGATCATTCGTTGCGCCGCCCTGGCGGCGGCGCTCGCATTGCTTCCAGGCGTCGCCTATCCGCAGGGCAAGACCGCTCCTAAGGATGCCAAGCTCTATTTCATCACCCCGCGTGACGGGCAGAAGGTTCGGGGCGGGTTCTGGGTCCGGTTCGGCTTGCGCAACATGGGCGTGACGCACGCCGGCGACGAGTACCAGAACGCCGGCCATCATCATTTGCTGGTCGACGTCAACGATCCCATCGATCCCAAGGAGCCGATCCCGCAGGACAAGTCGCATCTGCACTTCGGGGCGGGGCAGACCGAAACCTTGCTCGAACTTCCACCCGGGATGCACACGCTGCAGCTGGTGCTGGGCGACGCGAAGCACTATCCGTTCGAGCCGCCTGTCGTATCGGAGAAGATCACCATACGTGTCAGGCAGCCGGTCGAGCGCGGTCGATGATCACCGCAGGCTGGCGTTGAACTTGTCCAGCGCAGCCGAGCCCGGGCACAGCGTGTCCGCCTCCAGCGTATTGAGCGGCGTCTCGACCGTGTTGAGATGCGTGTGCAGGTCTTCCGCATCGGGATCGACGTAGAGCAGACCGGTGACGATCTGGCCCTTGGCGGCGTGCTTCTGGAGGAAGGTCTGGGCGCCGAGGCGGTCGTGCGGGTCGTAATCCGCGTCGATCTTGCGCAGCGCGATCTTGCTGCCGTCGTGCTGCTCGACCACCTGCACCGTTCCCGGCGCATACTCGACGGCGATGGGATCGCGGCCGACCAGCACGTCGAGCCGGTTCACGGCGTCATTGTGCTCCCGCACATAGTCGAAGCTCTTGGTCGATCCGGCGTGGTTGTTGAAGGCGATGCAGGGGCTGATGACGTCGATGAAGGATGCGCCCTTGTGGCCGATCGCGGCGGCGATCAGCGGCACCAGCTGGCTCTTGTCGCCGGAGAACGAGCGCGCGACGAAGGTGGCCCCTAGCTGCAGCGCGATCGCGACGAGGTCGATCGCGTTGTCGGTGTTGGTCACGCCTTTCTTGGACTTCGAGCCGCGGTCGGCGGTCGCCGAGAACTGGCCCTTGGTCAGGCCGTAGACGCCGTTGTTCTCGACGATATAGGTCATGTTGACGCCGCGCCGGATCGAATGCGCGAACTGGCCGAAGCCGATCGAGGCGGAATCGCCGTCGCCGGAGACGCCGAGATAGATCAAATCGCGGTTGGCGAGGTTGGCGCCGGTCAAGACCGACGGCATGCGGCCGTGCACGGAGTTGAAGCCGTGCGAGTTGCCGAGGAAATAGTCCGGCGTCTTCGACGAGCACCCGATGCCCGAAATCTTCGCGACCCGATGCGGTTCGATCGAGAGCTCGTAGCAGGCTTCGATGATCGAGGCCGTGATCGAGTCGTGGCCGCAGCCGGCGCACAGGGTCGAGATCTTGCCCTCGTAGTCGCGGTGCGTGTAGCCGAGCTCGTTCTTCTTGAGGCCCGGATGATGAAATTTCGGCTTTGCAATGTAGGTCATGCGCGCACCTGCAGTCCCAGCATCGTCATGGCCGGGCTTAACCCGGCCATCCACGTCTTGGCCGGAGAGAAGGAAGGCGTGGATGCCCGGGTCAAGCCCGGGCATGACGGTGGAGAGAGCAAAGCGTAGGTCATGACACGGCCTTGCGGAGCGGGGTCACCTTGAGGTGATCCTGGTGGTCGCCAATGGCTTTCGCGATGTAGCGGGCGGTGATCGGGGTGCCGTCATAATGCACGATCGGCACGAGGCGCACCGGGTCGATGCCGTTCTCGTTGACGATGAGCTGGCGGAGCTGGGCGTCGCGGTTCTGTTCGACCACGTAGACGAAGTCGTGCTCGGCGAGGAAGCTCGCCACGCTCGAGTGGAACGGGAAGGCGCGGATGCGCAGGCGGTCGAGCTGATGTCCGCGCGCCTCCAGCAGGCCGATCGCCTCGTCCATCGCGGGCGAGGTCGAGCCGAAATAGATCACGCCATATTTGGTCGGCCGTTCCGCGTTGGCCTGGAGCGGGCGCGGGACCAGGTCCTGCGCGGTCTCGAACTTGCGCACCAGGCGCTGCATGTTGTCGGCATAGACCGAGCCTTCCTCGGAGTAACGCGCATAGCGGTCGCGCGAGGTGCCGCGGGTGAAATAGGAGCCCTTGGTCGGATGCGTGCCGGGATAGGTGCGGTAGGGAATGCCATCGCCGTCGACGTCGAGATAGCGGCCGAAGTCGCGGCCTTCCTCCAGCATCTCCGTGGTCATCACCTTGCCGCGGTCATACTGTTTCGCGTCGTCCCACTTTAGCGGGCGGCAAAGACGGTGGTTCATCCCGATGTCGAGGTCGAGCATCAGGAAGATCGTGGTCTGGAGCCGTTCGGCAAGATCGAATGCGGCCGCCGCGAACTCGAAGGCCTCAGCCGGATCTTCCGGGAACAGCAGCACGTGCTTGGTGTCGCCATGCGAAGCATAGGCGCAGGCGATGATGTCGCATTGCTGGGTGCGGGTCGGCATGCCGGTCGAGGGACCGGCGCGCTGGATGTTCATGATCACGGCCGGGATCTCTGCGAAATAGGAGAGGCCGATGAACTCGGTCATCAAGGAGATGCCGGGGCCGGAGGTCGCGGTGAAGGCGCGGGCGCCGTTCCAGGAGGCGCCGATGACGATACCGATCGARGCCAGCTCGTCCTCGCCCTGCACGATGGCGTATTTCGCCTTGCCGGTCTCGGGATCATGCCGGTACTTCTTGCAGTGGGCGGTGAAGGCCTCCGCCACCGACGAGGACGGCGTGATCGGATACCAGGCGCACACGGTGGCGCCGCCATAGACCGCGCCGAGCGCTGCGGCGCTGTTGCCCTCGATGAAGATGCGGTCGCCGACCTTGTCGGTTTTCTTCACCCGCAGCCCGATCGGGCATTTCAAATTCTGCAGCGCCCAGTCGCGGCCGAGATGCAGCGCATGGACGTTGGAGGAGAGCAGCTTCTCCTTGCCCTTGTACTGCTCGCCGATCAGCTGCTCGATCAGCTTCGGGTCCATGTCGAGCAGCGCCGAGAGGCTGCCCAGATAGATGATGTTCTTGAACAGCTGGCGCTGGCGCGGATCGGTGTAGGTCGAGTTGGTGATCGCGGTGAGCGGCACGCCGATCACGGTGATGTCGTCGCGGAATTTGGTCGACGGCATCGGCTTGGTGGAATCGTAGAACAGATAGCCGCCGGGCTCGATGCCGGCGATGTCCTTGTCCCAGGTCTGCGGGTTCATCGCCACCATCATGTCGACGCCGCCACGGGCGCCGAGATGGCCGTCTTCCGTCACCCGCACCTCGTACCAGGTCGGCAGGCCCTGGATGTTGGAGGGGAAGATGTTGCGGGGGGAGACCGGAACGCCGTGACGCAGGATCGCGCGCGCGAACATCTCGTTGGCGCTGGCCGAGCCCGAGCCGTTGACGTTGGCGAAGCGGACGACGAAGTCGTTTACGCTGCTGAGCGGCTTTTTGTCGGACATGTCGAACCTGCGTAAGTCATCTCGATGAAATATTTCTGCATGTCCCAGGCTCCGGTGGGACAACGCTCGGCGCACAGCCCGCAATGCAGGCAGACGTCCTCGTCCTTAACCATCACGCGCCCGGTCTTGAGATCAGAGGACACGTAGAGGTCCTGGTCCGGATGCGGCGAGGGCGCCTTCAGGCGCTGGCGTAGGTCGCTTTCCTCGCCATTATCAGTGAAGGTGATGCAGTCCATCGGGCAGATGTCGACGCAGGCGTCGCACTCGATGCAGAGCGAGGTCGAGAACACGGTCTGGACGTCGCAGTTCAGGCAACGCTCGGCTTCGCCCAGCGCCAGCTTGACGTCATAGCCGAGCTCGACCTCGGTGCGGATGTCCTTCAGCGCAATCACCTTGTCGCGATGCGGAACCTTGAAGCGCTTGTCGTTGGAGATGTCGTTGTCATAGCTCCATTCGTGGATGCCCATCTTCTGCGAGGAGATCTGCACCTCCGGCAGCGGCCGTTCGGTGATGTCATCGCCCGAGAGCATCTTGTGGATCGACAGCGCGGCGTCATGGCCCTGCGCCACGGCCCAGATGATGTTCTTCGGGCCGAACGCGGCGTCACCACCGAAGAACACTTTCGGATTGGTCGAGACGAAGGTCTTCGGATCGACCTTGGGCATGTGCCATTTGTCGAACTCGATGCCGCAATCCTGCTCGATCCAGGGGAAGGCGTTCTCCTGGCCGACCGCGACCAGCACGTCGTCGCAGGGAATGGTCTGATCGGGGTCGCCCGAAGGCACCAGATTGCGGCGGCCTTTGGCGTCGTATTCGGCTTTGACGTGCTGGAAGGTGACGCCGATGAGCTTGCCGGCGACATGCTTGAATGCCACCGGCACCATATAGTTGAGGATCGGAATGTCCTCGTGGATCGCGTCTTCCTTCTCCCAGGGCGAGGCCTTCATCTCCTCGAAGCCGGAGCGCACAATGACTTTCACGTCTGCGCCGCCGAGGCGGCGCGCGGTGCGGCAGCAATCCATCGCCGTGTTGCCGCCGCCGAGCACGATCACGCGCTTGCCGATCTTGTCGACATGGCCGAACGACACCGAGGACAGCCAGTCGATGCCGATATGGATGTTGGCGGCAGCTTCTTTCCGGCCGGGAACGTCGAGCTCGCGTCCGCGCGGTGCGCCGGAGCCGACGAAGATCGCGTCGTATTTCTCCGCGAGCAGCGCCTTCATGCTCTCGATGCGATGACCGCCTTTGAACTCGACGCCGAGACCCAGGATGTAGCCGGTCTCCTCGTCGATGACCGAATTGGGCAGGCGGAATTTCGGGATCTGCGTGCGCATCATACCGCCGGCTTCGGGATCGCCGTCGAACACGGTGCAGTGATAGCCGAGCGGAGCAAGATCGCGCGCCACCGTCAGCGAGGCGGGGCCACCGCCGACGAACGCAACGCGCTTGCCGTTCTTCGGCGCGGGGCGCGGCAGGCGCTGCCTGATGTCGTCCTTGAAGTCGGCGGCGACGCGCTTGAGGCGGCAGATCGCCACCGGCGTTTCCTCGACGCGTCCGCGACGGCACGCCGGCTCGCATGGACGATCGCAGGTGCGTCCCAGAATTCCTGGGAACACGTTCGATTTCCAATTGATCATGTAGGCGTCGCTGTAGCGGCCTTGTGCGATCAGTCGGATGTATTCGGGAACCGGGGTGTGTGCAGGACAGGCCCACTGGCAATCGACCACTTTGTGAAAGTAGTCGGGGGCCGCGATGTCGGTCGGTTTCATTCCTACCCTGTCCGCACAGGCCCAAAGACCCGGCGGCCTTTTCTTGAGCTTGGCGAACGCTAATGCGCGTCGATCTGGTTTATGAATGACGTCATTGGGTTAGCTTATTAGAACCGTTCCGAAGTACAACGGCAAATTTACGCGATCACCTGCTTTCATAGGTGCTGCGCGCGCTCAGCATTAACGGCCGCGCGCAAGATGCGTGCGGTGCAATATGTTGCGTTGCGGATGGCCGCTAGCCGGGCGCGATATCGCTCTTCGCGAGATCCCACATCAGGCTGTAAGTGCCGACGGAGACAGGAAGCGGGAAGGGCGATGCGGCGGGGCCGGTAAAGCGTTCAGCAATGACGGCGGAGACCGCGCCGACATGCGTGCCGTCGATCAGCACGAACCAGTCGCGCGCGCCCTCATTGCGCACCGCTGGAATGTCGGCCGTCGCGCCCGACAATTCCGGCTCGCTTTCGAGCAGATGCATCGAGATGATGCCCTCGCGCTCCCCGGGCGTCAGCTTTTCGTGCAGTGCATCACGCCATGTCCCGGCATCGTCGGCGCTCGGCCGCAGCCGCACCAGCCCGAGTGCTGCGCCGCGACCAGTGCCCTTGCTGATGGTGATGCGCGCGACGACGCGCAGCATGTTCTTGAAATGCGCCATGGTCCGCCGCGACCATTCGGTCTGGTTGGCGAGGCGGGCCCGGTAGGCGGGACTGTCGAGCACGTCGAGCGTCGCGGTCGAGTACAGCGAGAGATATTTGGGATTGGCGGCATGCGCGACATAGCGCCGCGCCTCCAGGAAACCCTCGATCGCGACGCGCTCTTCCAGATGCTCGCGATCGTACCAGCGGTTGAAATCGGCCTCATCTGGAACGTCGATGTTCATCGACGTCAGCAGCATGCCTTGCCCGGCGAGCGGCATTGTTCTTGTCCTTCCCATTCAGACCCTCATGGCGGGGAGCCACGAAGTGGCATCTCGAACCATGAAGGCCCCGCTGCTAGATCCGGCCCTTATCCTTCGAGACGCGCTCCTTTTGGAGCGCTCCTCGGGATGAGGAGATCGATCTAGCCCGCGGCTTTCGACGCGAGATCGGCGATCGACTTCATGACCGCGTCCCGCACGCCGGCATCATAGAGCGAATGTCCGGCTTCTTCCACGATCCGAATCTCGGAACCCGGCCAAACTTTCGCAAGCCGCTCGGATATCTCAGGAGGGCACAACAGATCGTAGCGGCCCTGCACGATGATGCCGGGAATGCCGGCGAGCTTGCCCGCATTCCGCAACAGCTGGTTATCCGTCATGAAGCTGTCGTGGACGAAATAATGCGCCTCCATGAATGGCGTCGCGGGCAGCGTGCGCCACACGTTCAGCGATGCCAGGTCCAGCCGTGTCTTTGCCGCCTTGTGCTCAGACAGAGCGCGCTCGGTGTCGTGCCAGGCCCGCGACGCAGGACCGTGCACAGCCGGATCGGCATCGAGGATGCGGCGCCAATAGGCGTCCACCGGGTGTGCGCGCTCATCGACCGGCAGCACGCTCAGAAAATCCTCGAAGAGCGCCGGATAGAATTGTGACAGGCGCGATGTGAAAGCGGTTTCGACCTCGGCGCGGGTGCCCAGGAAGGTTGCGCGGAGCGCAATGCCGGAGACACGCTCGGGATGCGCCTCGGCATAAGCCAATGCCAGCGTCGCCCCCCAGGAGCCGCCGACCACCATCCAGCGGTCGAAGCCAAATTTCTCGCGGATATTCTCCATGTCCGCGATCAGATGCGCCGTCGTGTTGTGCTCGCGCGATCCCTTGGGCCGGCTGCGACCGCAGCCGCGCTGGTCGAACAGCACCGCGCAGAAGCGTTCGGGATCGAACAGCTTGCGATGGTCGGGTTGGCAGCCGCTGCCGGGCCCGCCATGCAGATAGATGGCGGGGACGCCGTCAGCACGACCGACGCTCTCGACATAGAGCTCGTGGCCGTCGCCGACGTCGAGCATGTCGGAGGTCAGCGGCGCAAAGGGATCGGCGCGTTTGGCGGATGCGGCCGCGTCGGCGTCAGGCATCATTCCCGGATTCCAGAGTGCCGCCGGCGAAATTGCGATAGAGGAAGCGGTTGGTCTCGCCCTCGGCCTCGCGCTCGGCCTGCTTGAAGATGGTCTCGTGCAGCGGCGACAGCGCGCAGGCGGGGTCGGTGTTGGCGGCATCGCCCGTCAGCGCAAAGGCCTGGCAGCGGCAGCCGCCGAAATCGATCTCGCGGAATTCGCAAGATTTACACGGCTCCTTCATCCAGCCGGTGCCGCGATAGCGGTTGAAGGCGTCGGAGTTCTGCCAGATCCAGGCGATCGAATGGTTGGAGCGCACGGATTCGAACTCGAGCCCGGTGATGCTCTCGGCGGCGTGGCAGGGCAGCACCTTGCCGGCCGGCGAGATGTTGAAGAACTGCCGGCCCCAGCCGCCCATGCATTTCTTCGGCCGCAGCGCGTAATAATCGGGAACGACATAGTCGATGGCGAGTGTGCCCTTCAGCCGCTCGCGCGCCTCCTCGACGATGCGGGTGCATTCGTCTAACTGCGCCACGGTCGGCATCAGCGCGGCGCGGTTCTTCAGCGCCCAGCCGTAATACTGGACATTGGCGACCTCGAGCCGGTCGGCATCGAGATCGATCGACATCTGGATGATGTCGGGGAGCTGGTGCAGGTTCTGCCGGTGCATCACCGCGTTCACGGTGAGCGGCAGATCGAGCTCGCGCGTCCATTTCGCCACTTCGAGCTTCTTGCGGTGTCCGTTCTTGTAACCGGCGACGCGGTCGGCGATGCCTTCCTCGACACCCTGGAAGCTGATCTGCACATGGCAGAGGCCGGCGTCCGCGAGCGCGCTGAGCCGCTCGCGCGTCAGCAGCACGGCCGAGGTGATCAGATTGGTGTAGAGGCCGGCATCGCTCGCATGCTTGACCAGCTCGACGAGGTCCTTCCGCGCCGTCGGYTCGCCGCCGGAGAAATGGACCTGAAGCACGCCGATCTCGGCGAGCTCGCTCAAGACCTTCTTCCACTCCTCGGTGGTCAGCTCCTTGCCGGAGCGGTCGAGCTCGACGGGATTGGAGCAATAGGGGCATTGCAGCGGGCAGCGATGCGTGATCTCGAGCAATACGGCGAGCGGAATGCCGAACGTCTCCGCTGTCGAGCGTTGCTTCTCCAGCACCGCGAGGCTGTCGCTGATGTCGGGCGGAAGATTGCCGAGCAGGTCGCTCATGACGTCTTCTCCCGGGCCTCGGTGAGGAAGCCCTTGTCGGCGAGATCCTGCAGCATGACGATGACGTCGGCCAGGATCGCTTCGCGCGGCGCGGCGTATTTCGCGGCCAGCTGGTCGGCGACGTCGCCGACATTGCGCTCGCCGTCGCAGAGCTGCAAGACCTCGACCGCGATCTCGTCGGGCGCTAGCACCCGTTCCGGCGCCAGGATCACCCAGACCTTGCGCGTCTCGTCATATTTCAGCTTGGCATGCCGCGGCAGCACCGGGCGGCTTGCCTCGCTGACGCTGATGTTACGCGGCCCGGCCATCGCGCTTGTCCCTCAGCTCGCTTTGGGCACGAACGCGCCCGGCGGAATGTGGCCCTCGACATAGGCGTGCTGGAGTGCGTCCAGCTGCACCCATAATACGTTGGTCTTGAAGATCAGCGCGTTGCAGACGGAGGCGCGCTGCTCCGGCGTCGTGGCATGCGCCTTGACATAGTCGAGCGCGAAGCCGGCATCGCGCGGCGCCTGCGCCAGCCGCCGCTTGAAGTAGCTCATGATATCAGGATTGACGAAGTCGTAGTGCTCCAGCATGCCGGAGATGCGCTCCTCGTGCAGGTTCGGCGCGAACAATTCGGTGAGCGAGGAGGCAATCGCCTCCAGCGGGCTCTTCTCGCGGCAGTAATGGACATAGGCTTCGACCGCGAAGCGCGTCGCCGGCAGGATGCCTTCGGTCGATTCCACATAGGCCGTGTCGAGGCCGAGGCCTTCGGTCAGCTTCAGCCAGCGCTCGATGCCGCCCTCGCTGCCGACGTCGCCGTCATGGTCCTCGATGCGGTGGCGCCATTCCAGCCGCGTAGCGCGGTCGCGGAAGCGCGAGATCACGACGGCGTCCTTGATCGGGATCGTGCTCTGGTAATAGTAGCGGTTGAGCGCCCAGGCCTGCACCTGGCCCTTGTTCAGCTTGCCGCCGTGCAGCAGCTTATGGAACGGATGCAGACTGTGATAGCGCGTCGCGCCGATATGGCGCAGCGTCGCCTCAAGCTCCTCGGCCGAGTTGAGCCTGATGTCCTTGCCAACAGAGAGCGCGGTCATTCCAGTCAGTGACGCGGCATTCACAGCACGATCTCCGTTCCGTCGGCGGGTATCCGCCAGCCCGCGGCTTCAAGCGCTTTGCGCTCGGGCGTATCGGGCAGCAGCGCCGGATTCGAGTTATTGATATGCAGAAACATCTTCCTGTCGAGAGTGAGGTCGGCGAGGCGCGCGATCGCGCCATCGTGACCGGACATCGCGACATGGCCCATGCTCTTGCCGGTCTTGTGGCCGAGCCCGGCCTTGATCATCTCGTCATCCTGCCAGACCGTGCCGTCAAAGAACACCAGTGCGGCGCCGTCGATCTCGGCCTTGAGCGCGTCGGTCACCTCGGCGCAGGCGGCGATGAAGTAGAAGCACTTGCCGGTGCTCTTGTCCGTGATCTTAAGGCCCAGCGTATCGCCGTCGCCGGTCTCGCCGCCGGGATGCGCCTTGCCTTCCAGATACCACGCCGACTTGCCCGGCACCGCGAAGGGCAGCACCTCTATCCCTGAGCGCGCGCCATCAGGCAGCCGCGGCTCGAACGGCTCGTGGATGGAAATCGGCTGGCGCTGTACGCTCTTCTCGTTCAGGGCGTTGAAGATGCTGTTGCTCTTCAGGATCGCCAGCACCTTCTGATGCGCATAGACCGTGAAGGGCGAGCCCTCGCGCATCGACAGCAGACCCGCGACCGCATCCACCTCGCTGTTGGTCAGGATCACGCCTGCAACAGGCGTATGGCGCAGCGCGCCGGCCTTGGGATGCAGCTGCGGCGTGGCGTTCAATTGCTGGCGAAGGTCGGGGGAGGCGTTGATCAGGAACCAATGCTCGCCGTCGCCACTGAACGCGACCGAGGCCTGGGTTCTCTGAAACTCATGGCCATTTTCACGGGCCGCCCGGCAGCCCTCGCACCCGCAATTCCATTGCGGGACTCCGCCGCCGGCCCCGGCGCCCAGGACGACGACGCGAAGCATAATACGTCTCCTGGAGGGAACGTCGCGAGGTGGATCTCAGGCCGACACGGATGCCGACAAAGTTCGTGTCTTCCGGAAACCGATCGTGACCGAAAGATCCACCTGCGCAGAAACCACCAACCGCTTACTTGCGGGTGGCGCTCACATACATGTTGATTTCCATGCCACAGGGCACTTCGACGATCTTCGGGGCTTTCCAAGCCATTTTGGCTCTCCATTTTCACGAATTCGGACGTATCCGCCCAACGGTTAAAGTAATGCGAGCGGAAAACTTCGCTAGTGAAATCTTCCCGAGAAAGCCATGTTGCGCCGCGAAAATGATGTTGGAACATCACTTCCCGTGATGCTGCCTTGCGCGTGGCGCATTCGGTCGCGAACCCTGTCCTGATAAAGCAGTTGTGAGTGCAGTGCAGCTTTCAATCCGGTACAGGCCTCCCAATTTGGACCCTCGTGATGCCCAGATACTTCTTCAACACCCGCATCGGCGACGAATTGATCGTGGATCCCGACGGAGAGGACCTGCGTAACCCCGATCGCGCCTGGGAGGTCGCCCGCCAGATGATCCTGGAGGTGGTGAAGTCGGAGGGCGCCCAGCCGGCGCTCATGGAGGCCGTGATCGAGGTGACCGACGACGACGGGGAGATCGTGCTCGAATTCCCGTTCACCGAGGCCCTGCTGGACATCCCGGATCAGTCCGCGACCAGGCATTGAGGCCCCCGCGCTCTCCCCCGTCATTGCGAGGAGCCCTTGCGACGAAGCAATCCAGACTGTCTCCGCGGAGGGATTCTGGATTGCTTCGCTGCGCTCGCAATGACGGAGAATGAGGCGCCACCCGGCGCCAAACCCGCTCTTCCTCCCCGCGAAATCCGCATGGCTTTGCCGCGTTCCCGGCGCTAAAAGACGCCGGTTAAACGGAGCAAGCCATGCAAGATCTCTGGCGCCTGTCGGCCGCCGACCTCGCCACCCTCGTCAAGGCCAAAAAGGTGTCCGCCCGGGAGGCCGCCAAGGCCGGCCTCGCCCGCCTGGACGCCGTCAATCCCCAGCTCAACGCGGTGATCGACCACCGGCCGGAGGACGTGCTCAAGCAGGCTGACGCCGTCGATGCCGCCATCGCCCGGGGAGAAGACCCCGGTGTGCTCGCCGGCGTGCCCGTCACCATCAAGGCCAATGTCGACCAGGAAGGCTTTGCCACCACCAACGGCCTGAAACTCCAGCGCGACCTGATCGCGCACGAGGATAATCCGGTGGTCGCCAATTTCCGCAAAGCGGGCGCCATTCTGCTTGGCCGCACCAATTGCCCGGCCTTCTCCTATCGCTGGTTCACCACCAATCTGGTCCATGGCGACACCAAGAACCCCCGCGATGCCTCGCTGACCCCGGGCGGCTCGTCCGGCGGCGCCGGCTCGGCGGTCGCGGCCGGCATCGGCCATATCGCCCACGGCACCGACATCGCCGGCTCGATCCGCTATCCCGCCTATGCCTGCGGCGTGCACGGCCTGCGCCCGACGCTCGGCCGCATCCCCGCCTTCAACCCGGCGCTGCCGGAGCGTCCGATCGGGCCGCAGATCATGGCCGTCTCGGGCCCGCTGGCGCGCACGGTCAACGATCTCAGGATCTCGCTCGAAGCCATGTCGGCCCGCGACATCCGCGACCCCTGGTTCGTGCCGGCGCCGCTGGAGGGCCCCGCGCGGCCGAAGCGCGCCGCGCTCTGCCTCAATCCGGACGGGCTTGCGACCAAACCGGAGGTGAAGGCGGCCGTGACTGACGCCGGCAAGCGGCTGGAGCGCGCCGGCTGGACTGTCGAGGTCATCGAGAACACGCCGCCGATGCGCGAGGCGGTCGCGTGGCAGAGGAAACTCTGGCTTGGCGACGGCTATGAGGCGCAGCTGGAGATGGCTGAGCGCGAAGGCGATCCCGGTGCGCTGGCCTGCCTGCGCGGCAATCGCGCCAAGGTCACGCCGATGGACCAGGCGGACTACGCCAAGGCGCTCACGCGCCGCGCCGCACTGACCCGCGACTGGATGCTGTTCTTCGAGAAATATGCCGTCGTGCTCACGCCGGTGTCCGGCGAGTTGCCGTTCCCGGATCATCTCGACCGCAAGGACAGTGAGTCCTTCGAGCGTGTCTGGGAGGCGCAGATGCCGCAAATCGCGACCCCGTTCATGGGACTGCCGGGCCTGGTGGTCTCCACCGGTCTGGTCGGCAAGGCGCCTGTCGGCGTGCACATCGTGTCCGGCCGCTATCGCGAGGATCTGTGTCTGCTCGCAGGCGAAGCGATCGAGGCGGGCGGCGTGCCGCCGTCGCCGATCGATCCCGTGGGTTAGTGATGTCTGTGATCTACGACTTCAAGGCCAACTCGCTTCTCGGCGAGGAGGTGCCCATGCGCCGTTTCGAGGGGCAGGTGCTGCTGATCGTCAACACCGCGAGCAAATGCGGCTTCACGCCGCAATATCGCGGGCTGGAGGATCTCTATCGCGACCTCTCGCCGCGCGGCTTCTCGGTGCTCGGCTTTCCCTGCAACCAGTTCGGCGCGCAGGAGCCGGGGCAGGCGAGCGAGATCCAGTCCTTCTGCTCGACCCATTACGACGTCACCTTTCCCCTGTTCGAGAAGATCGACGTCAACGGCGCCCATGCGCACCCTCTGTATGACTACCTGAAACGCCAGCAATCCGGCCTGCTGGGCGCCTCCATCAAATGGAATTTCACCAAATTCCTCGTGGACCGTGCCGGCAAGGTGATCGCGCGCTACGCGCCGACCGCCCGTCCCGAAGGATTGCGGCAGCAAATCGAGACCCTGTTATGAGCGAGACAATCATGAGCGACGAATTTCCGGACCGCCTGTCGGTCGACCCGAACAGCCCCTATTACAACGCGGATATTCTCTCGCGCGACGTCGGCATCCGCTTCAAGGGTGTCGAGAAGACCAATGTCGAGGAGTATTGCATCAGCGAAGGCTGGGTCCGCGTCACCGCCGGCAACGCCAAGGACCGCCACGGCAATCCGCTGACGATCAAGGTGCATGGTCCGGTCGAGCCGTATTTCAGGGATAAGAAGTAAGCGCGCGTATACTCTGTCCTCGTCATTGCGAGGAGCGCAGCGACGAAGCAATCCAGGGTCTTTCCGCGGTGACAGTCTGGATTGCTTCGCTCCGCTCGCAATGACGAACGTTTCTCACCGTTAGCGAAAGCCAATCCCATGTCCGTCCGCATCGTCGACGTCCGCGAGATCACGAAGCCGATCTCTTCGCCGATCCGCAACGCCTATATCGACTTCACCAAGATGACGACGAGCCTCGTCGCCGTCGTCACTGACGTCGTCCGCGACGGCAAGCGCGTCGTCGGCTACGGCTTCAATTCCAACGGTCGCTACGGGCAGGGCGGCCTGATCCGCGAGCGCTTTGCCTCGCGCATCCTGGAGGCCGATCCGAAGTCGCTGCTGAATGCGGCCGGTGACAATCTCGACCCCGACAAGGTCTGGGGCGCGATGATGACCAACGAGAAGCCGGGCGGCCATGGCGAGCGCTCGGTCGCGGTCGGCACCATCGACATGGCGGTGTGGGACGCGGTGGCGAAGATCGCAGGCAAGCCGCTGTTCCGGCTGCTCGCCGAGCGGCACGGCGTCAAAGCCAATCCGCGCGTGTTCGTCTACGCCGCCGGCGGCTACTACTATCCCGGCAAGGATCTCTCGATGCTGCGCGGCGAGATGCGCGGCTATCTCGATCGCGGTTACAACGTCGTGAAGATGAAGATCGGCGGCGCGTCGATCGAAGACGACCGCACCCGCATCGAGGCGGTGCTGAAGGAGATCGGCAAGGACGCGCAGCTCGCGGTCGATGCCAACGGCCGCTTCGATCTCGAGACCGGCATCGCCTACGCCAAGATGCTGCGGGACTATCCGCTGTTCTGGTACGAGGAGGTCGGCGATCCCCTCGACTACGCGCTGCAGGCCGCGCTCGCCGAATTCTATCCGGGCCCGATGGCCACGGGCGAAAACCTGTTCAGCCACCAGGACGCGCGCAACCTCATCCGCTACGGCGGCATGCGTCCCGACCGCGACTGGCTGCAATTCGACTGCGCGCTATCCTACGGCCTCTGCGAATACCAGCGCACGCTGGAGGTCCTGAAAACCTACGGCTGGTCGCCGAGCCGCTGCATCCCCCACGGCGGCCACCAGATGTCCCTCAACATCGCAGCCGGCCTCGGCCTCGGCGGCAACGAGAGCTATCCCGACCTGTTCCAGCCCTACGGCGGCTTCCCGGATGGCGTGCGCGTCGAGAACGGCCACATCACCATGCCCGACCTGCCGGGCATCGGCTTCGAAGGCAAGTCGGATCTCTACAAGGAAATGAAGGCGCTGGCGGAGTAGGATTGGGCTCGACGGCCGCGCCGACACTCTCCGTCATTGCGAGCGCAGCGAAGCAATCCAGAGTCTTTTCGCAGAGGCAGTCTGGATTGCTTCGTCGCTGCGCTCCTCGCAATGACGGCGGAGAGAGCTGCGTTCTGTCACGCCTATTGCAAATGCTGCTCGCGATCATCTCTTGGTTGTGATATCGTGAACGCTCTCGTTGATCGAGAATAATCATGAAGCAGCCCTGCGTGTACATGTTCGCCAATCGTCGCAATGGGACGATCTACGTCGGCGTCACCTCGAATCCGCCGCGCCGCGCGTTCGAGCATCATGAGGGCCTGGTGAAGGGCTTCTCGTCGAAATACGGCTGCAAGCTTCTCGTCTGGTACGAACTGCACGCGACAATGACCGATGCGATTGTACGTGAGAAGCAGATCAAGGGTGGCAGCAGAGCGAAGAAGCTTGCGCTGATCGAGAGCGCCAATCCGGACTGGACGGATCTCTACGAGACGCTGATCTGACTACAGGGGGAGTGGCGGTAGTAGGCGAGAGGGCGCCACTCATCCCGTCATTGCGAGCGTAGCGAAGCAATCCAGAATCTTTCCGCGGAGGCAATCCGGATTGCTTCGTCGCAAGTGCTCCTCGCAATGACGGCGGAGGGACCTTGGTCACTGCACGCCCTCCACCCGTGACAACAACATCGGCTGCAGTGCACCATACATCAGCGTGCGCCACAGCCATTCGATCGGGCCGTGTCGGTAGTGGCGCAGCCACCATGCGCTGAACAGCACCTGTCCGACGTAGACGGCGATGCCGATAGCGAGGGCCTGGGTGATGCCGAGCCGTCCGAACAGGCCAAGGCCGTAGCCGTAGAAGATCCAGCCGAAGATGAGCGATTGTGCGATGTAGTTGGTGAATGCCATCCGGCCGAGCGGCGCGGCCCAGCCGAGCAGCCTCTTGCCGCGTCCGAAACTGGCGATGAAGAGGATGGCGGCACCATAGCCCAGCGCCAGCAGGATGTTGCCGAGCGGCTCGATGCCGACGTAAAGCAAGGCCGCGCCGAGACAGATAGCCGGAAGCGCGATGACGAGCAGGCCGCGGGCATTTTGCAGAATGCCGCTCCGCCAGGCCAGCGCTCCGACGAGAAACAGCCCGATCGTGCGCAAGAAGACGAACGCGTGCAGGGACGCGATGAGAGGAATTTCGCGGAGACGAAACGCCAGCACGTCGAGGAAGCCGCCCGTCGCATAGATGCGATTTGCATCCATGACGTCCCGCCAGATCGCGGTCCTGCCGGGAAACAACCCCGCGGGCGGAAAGGCCTGCATGGCCAGATACAGCGCGAGAGACGCCAGCGCGGCGAGCGTCAGCAACCAGCGCGGGCCAAACAGGAACGGCAGCACGATGAATCCCGCCAGTGCATATTCGGTGAGGATATCGCCGTTCCAGATCAGGCACAAATGAATGACGCCGAACACCAGCAGCACAGCGAGCCGCCGCAGGAGCAGGAAAGTGCGGCGCTCGCTGTTCGCGAGCCGGTCGAATTGAATGGCAAGGCCTGCGCCGAACAGCAGCGAGAACAGCGCAAACGCCTTGAGCTCCACGGCCTGCGTCAGGATCGTTTCGACAGCGCGATCAACCGGCGAAGCAAGCGTCCTGGCACCAAGAAACTGCTCGAAGATCGAAATGCGAAATTCCATGACCACGTTGATGGCCATGACGCCGAACAGGGCAATGCCCCGCAGCACGTCGATGGCGTCGATCCGGTCCGAGGGGCTTATTGCCCGAGGAGATGCGGCACCATCGGATGTCATGGAAGAATTCCAATTGTAGCTCGACGACGCGTGGCGCGGGGCGAGATGCCTGCCACACGCTCCGTCATTGCGAGCGCAGCGAAGCAATCCAGAATCTCTCTGTGGAGGCAGTCTGGATTGTTTCTTCGCAAGAGCTCCTCGCAATGACGATGTGGCGAAAGTCTGCCATCCCTTACGAAATTTCGCTCCTCACACGCGTTGCAGCAGCGGCCGCAAGCTGCGGATGTCGGTCACAGCCTCAATCGCATACACCGACTTGATCAACCGCTCGGCCTTCTCGCCGCCGACCACTGGGGCAATCAGATCGCGCGCCTTGTCGATGACCTCGTCGCGCGTCATCGGGTTGCGCGGCGTGCCGCGCACGGCGGTGACGCGTTCGGAGAGGCGGCTTCCATCAGTGAGCTCGATCTCGACGACGGCGACGCGCACCGGCAATAGTTTGGCCAGCTCCTCGTCGCGCACCAAATTCACTTTGGCGCGCTCCTTCAAAACCGCCGCGTCCTGCATGCGCGGCTTGTCGTGGGCGGCGTGGAAGGAGGCGGTCTTGTCGAGCAGCATCACGGCGACCATGTGCTGGAGACAGATGTCGGGGATGTCGCGGTTGTCCACGACCTCGGCGACGGACGGCGCGAGGCGCACGGTCACGCGCTTGACCTGATCGGCCTCGAACGCCTGCTTGCTGCGGATGGCGTAGACCGCATCGAGCGGTCCCTGGATCGGTGAACCCACCGTCCATTTCTTGATGTCGGTGCCTGCGATCTCGTAACGCTCGCCAAGCTTCTCCACGAGTTTGCCGGTCGCAGCCTTCGGCGCATAGGCCAGGAAGTAATTGTCTGGCCCTGAGAACACGTCGTCGACGCCGTTCCAGTCCGAACGCACCAGCAGTGCTGACGTCACGCCGTTGCGGGCCGGCATGCCGGCGAACACAAACCCTTTCTCGATATGGTCGACGTCGCGCCGCCACACGATGAAGCCGGAGGATTGCTGCGCGGCATAGTCGAGCACCCAGCGCATCCGGCGCGCATCGAAGCCGGCGACACAGGCGGCAGCAGCCGAGGCGCAGAACGTGCCGGCAATGCTGTGCGTGCTCAGCACGCTCTCATAGCTGAAATCGGCCCCGCCCATTGCCATCACCACGCGCGTGCCGACGTCGTAGCCCAGCGTCACCGCACGCAGAAAATGGGCGCCGTCGATTCCGAGGTGTTCGCCGAGCGCAAGTGCCGCGGGAACAGTCGAAGAGCCGGGATGCGAGCGCGACGGGCTGTGCGAATCGTCGGTCTCGTCGGCATGCGCCATGACGCCGTTGGCAAGCGCGGCCTCGACTGGCGACGCGGTGAGCGATGTGCCGGCAATGGTCGATGTCCCCTGCGCAGCATTGGCGCGAATGTAGCGCTGCGCCGCCTGACCGGGCGGCAGCTCCGATCCTGATACCATCGACGCCAGCGTATCGAGGATGTGGTGCTTTGCTTGTTCGACGACTTCGGGTGGCAGCGCGCGGGTTTTCGCAGCGCTCATGTAGTCGCACAGCGCCGTCATTTCTGGCCCGGAGCCAGATCCCTCCGCGAAACTCCGTGCGGGCGAAAGCGAGAGGCTGGTTGCCGCCGCTGCGGTCAGGCCGAGAAAGTCGCGTCGTTTCATGGTGTCCCGTCTTTGGTGCAGGAACTGATGAAACGTCTAGCGCTTAGGACAGCCGCGTGTCTAGTAGCCGACGCTGGCGCCAGAAGCGCCCTGGGTGCCACCACATCCTCCGTCATTGCGAGCGCAGCGAAGCAATCCAGTCTCTCTCCGCGGAGACAATCTGGATTGCTTCGTCGCAAGAGCTCCTCGCAATGACGATGGGGCGCGAGCAGGGCTGCCCCTACGACAGCCGCATATCCAGCAGCCTGCGCCCCTCGCCCTTCAGCAGCTTCTTCACCGCGCTCGACGCCACGACCTCACCGTCGTTGGCGTAGGCTTCGTGGTTCTTCTCGATGTCGTCGAGGCGGTAGAGGTAGTTGACCATCACGCCGGCGGACTCGCGTGCGCCTTTCGGCGAGAGGTCGCCGAGCCAGTTGATGCGCTCGAGCCGTGCGCCGTTGCCGAGATGGAAGCGGGCGACGGAATCGATCAGCTTGCCCTTCGGCGTGCGCGCCTTCAGGAAGTAATAGGCCGCGAGCGGCTCGATCACGGTGCGGAGCAGCGTCGTCGTCTCGGGGTTCTCGAACCATTTGGGATCGTCGAGGCGCTTCAGCACCTCGCGGTCCTCGTCCGAGAGCGGCAGGTCCCTGTCCTGCTTCACCCATTGCATGAAGCCCGGCACCGGCGACAGCGTCACGAAGGTGTCGAGTTTTGGCGTCTCGCGGCGCAGCTCTTCGACCACCTGTTTGATCAGGAAGCTGCCGAAGGAGATGCCGCCAAGCCCGCGCTGGGTGTTGGAGATCGAATAGAACACCGCGGTGCGCGCACGCTCGATCGGCAGATGCTGGCGGTCGACCGCCAGCAGCGGCGCGATCGCACCGGGGATCGTCTCGGTCAGCGCCACCTCGACGAAGATCAGGGGCTCGTCAACCATCGCGGGATGGAAGAAGGCGTAGCAGCGCCGGTCGACCGGATCGATGCGGCGGCGCAGGTCGTCCCAGTCGCTGATCTCGTGCACGGCTTCGTAACGGATGATCTTTTCGAGGATGTTGGCCGGGGTCGACCAGTCAATCCGGCGCAGCACGAGAAACCCCCTGTTGAACCACGACGAGAGAAGGTGCGAGACGTCGCGATCGAGCGCGGCGAGATCGGTGTGCCCGTTCATCATGCCGAGCAGATCGGCGCGCATGTTGACGAGATCGCCGGTGCCGCCCGGCGCGCGGTTGAGGCGGCGGATCAGCTCCTGCCGGCGCGGCTCGGAGGCGAAGTGCAGCGAGCTCGCGTCTTCGTCACTGGGCTTGGCGCGCCATTTTTCGATCGCCTTGGACAGGCGTTCGCGATCGGGGCCGAAATCGCGCACCAGGGCTTCGAAGAAGGCGCGGCGTCCTGCCGCATCCAGCTCCTGGTAGATGTCGAGCACCTCACGCGCCATGGCAGTGCCCGAAGCTTCGCCCCGGCCCGACAGCAGCGCACCGCAGAGCTCGATCAGCCCGTCGGCATCGTGCTTGGTGTCGTCGGAATCCCCGCGGCGCAGCAGCGTGCGGCCGCGATCGGAGATGGTGGCGAGCAGGTCTGAGAAGAAGGCGTTGGCCATCTGGTCGTTTCGATTCCGGTTTGTGCGCTGCGGAAGCTTACACGGGATTTAGGCGGAAGCCGATCACAATCAAGCAGGGGAATTTTGTATCTTTCGTGGTGCCATGCGCCACCAGGAAAGCTGTCATGCCCCGCGAGGGCGAGAGTGCCACCAAAGCTGTCATGCCCCGGCTTGACCGGGGCATCCAGTACGCCGCGGCCTCTCGGCTCAATCACGGCCGTCTGGAATACTGGGTCGCCCGGTCAAGCCGGGCGACGACACCGTGACTACTTCCCCGCAAACTCCGTCGGCGTCCGCCCCGTGACCTGACGGAATGCTGCCGAAAACGCCGGCACGCTGGCATAGCCGAGCTGGGTGGCGAGCTGCTTCACCGACACATTGGGGTCGGTCGACAGCCGCTGGATCGCTGCCGCAACCCTTGCGCGCTGGCACCAGCTCTTGAAGCTCAATTGCGTCTCGGTCGAAAACAGCCGCGACAACGTACGCACGGAGGTTCCGACCTCGCGCGCCAGCGTGTCGATGTCGTGCAGGCCGGTGGGATCGTCGAGCACGATCATCGCGGCGCGCCGGCAGCGCGGCTCATGCGGCAGCGGCACGAAGGTCGCGGAATCCTCCGCCTGGTGCAATTCCAGCATCACCAGGCGGACCAGCAGCTCGGTCCGCTCCTCGGTGTTGCGTGTGTCGAACAGCGCGAGGATCGCCTGGTTGAGCAGCGGCGATACTCGCACCACGAATTCCTTGGTCAGCCCCTCATAGCGTTGCTCGCGCTTGAGCCAGGGCAGGTCGAAATACAGCGTGCGCATCTCGATGTCGGCGAGCAGGTCGAGGGCATGCTCGAGCCCGGCCGGCACCCAGACGGCGCGGTCCGGCGGCACCAGCCAGCGCCCCGCGGGCGTCGTCACCTGCATCGTCCCCCTGGCCGCGTAGATGAGCTGTGACTCGCGGTGCATATGCGGATCGATCCGCATGCCCTTGGGATAGTCGCGTGCAACCAGGTGCACGCCCGCGGGCGAGAGATGGTTGCTCCGGACCTCCCGGAGGATTGGCGTTTCCAAGACATTCATTGGCGGCATCCCGTCATGGGTCCGACATATAACTCATTTCGGAGCAAGAGAGGATTCGGAATGAACAGCCCCAGCCGGGTGATCAGTTTCGTCAACGCAGGCCATTTCATCGACCATTATGCGATGCTGATTTTCGCCGCCGCCGTAATCATCATGGGGCCGGCGCTCGGCATGGCCTATTCGGAACTTCTGCCCTATGCGACGCCGGGCTTCGTCGCCTTCGGCGCGGGCTCGCTGCTCACCGGCTGGCTCGGGGACCGCTGGAGCCGCCGCCACATGATGCTGATCTTCTTCGTCGGCATCGGTGCTTCCATGATCTCGGTCGGCTTCGTGCAGACCCCGGCACAGCTTGGCGCGGCGCTGTTCGCGATCGGCATTTTTGCTTCGATCTATCACCCCGTCGGCACCGCGATGATCGTGTCCTATGCCGACCGGCTCGGCCGCGAGATGGGGATCAACGGCGTCTGGGGCAATCTCGGCGTTGCGTCGTCCGCGCTGGTTACCGGCGTGATCGGCCAGTATCTCGGCTGGCGTTTTGCCTTCATCGTGCCCGGTGTCGTCACCATCCTGATCGGCATCGCCTTTGCGATGATGGTCGTGCACGAGGACCGCAAGGGCTCGAAGCAGGCGGCAGCTCAAGCGCGCGTGGCGAAGAAAGACATGTGGCGCGTGATCCTGTCGCTGCTGATCGTGGTCATCGCGATCTCGACCACGTTCAATGCGGTCACCGTCGCGCTGCCAAAACTGTTCGCGGAACGGCTTGCGGACCTGACGAAAAGCCCGGCGCTGCTCGGCGTCATCGCCGCCTGCGTCTACGTGTTCGGCGCGATGACCCAGTACACGATCGGCCGGTTGCTCGACCGCTACTCGCTGAAGACGGTGGCGCTGCCGCTGTCCTTTATGCTGGCGCCGTTCCTTTATCTCGCCGCGAGCCTGTCCAATCTGCCGCTGATCCTGGTCTCGATCGGCATCGTCATGGGTGCGTTCGGGCAGGTCACGGTGAACGATGCCATGGTCGGCAAATACACCAGCGAGGAATGGCGCTCGCGCGCCTATGCGGTGCGCTATTTCATCGGCTTCACCGCCGCGGGCGCCTCCGTCGGCCTGGTCGCCTGGCTCTACGAACAGGGCGGCTTCGTCACCATGCTGCACGCCTTCGCCGCGCTCTGCCTTCTCGCGATCGCCGCCGCCATCATCCTGCCGCGCGAGATCAGGACGCCGGCGGCGGCGTGAGGCCGGGGCTCTCTCCGCTCGTCATTGCGAGGAGCGTAGCGACGAAGCAATCCAGACTGCCTCCGCGGAGGGACTCTGGATTGCTTCGCTGCGCTCGCAATGACGGGTGATGAGGAGGGAGGTCGCCCATACCCCCATCATGCCATTCTGCCGGTGTTTTGCCCGACGTGTCAAAGCACCGGAACGCTCAAAAAAGCCCAATGCCATCAACGCCGTTCTACTGTGCATGGGGTTGTTTTCGACTTTTTTGTTTGTCGGCAGCCCGCCCTCCGCGGAAAAACTACGGCTTCACCTCGGCCACCGTCTTTGCCTTCGGCGCCTTCTTCGACGTGCGCCAGTTCTCGAAGCGCTGCACCACCACGAAGAAGGCCGGAACGAACAGCACCGCAAGGCAGGTCGAGGCCAGCATGCCTGAGAATACGGTGATGCCGATCGACTTGCGGGCGCTGGCGCCGGCGCCGGTCGCGATCACCAGCGGCACCACGCCGAGGATGAAGGCGAACGACGTCATCAGGATCGGCCGGAAGCGGGCGCGCGCCGCCTCGATCGCGGATTCCAGCACCGGCTTGCCGTCGCGGTTATGCAGCTCGAGCCCGACCTCGACGATCAGGATCGCGTTCTTGGCCGACAGCGCGATCAGCAGGATCAGGCCGATCTGGCAATAGAGGTTGTTGTCGATCTTCAAGGCGTTGAGGACGAGCATGGGCCCGATCAGCGATAGCGGCACCGCGAGGATCACCGAGATCGGCGCGTACCAGCTCTCGTACTGGCCGGCGAGCACGAGATAGACCAGCAGCATGGCAAGGCCGAACACCCAGTAGATCTGGTTCGAGACGGCCTTCTCCTGATAGGACATCGCGGTCCACTCGTAGCCCGTGCCCGGCGGCAGCGTCTTGTCCGCGATCTCCTCCATCAGCTGCAGCGACTGGCCGGACGAGTAGCCCTGCGCCGGCAGGCCGACGATGGTCGAGGAAGGGTAGAGGTTGTAGAGGCTGATCAGCGACGGGCCGGTGGCCGGCGTGATCGTGGCGACGGTGCCGATCGGGATCATGTCGCCGTTCGAGTTGCGTACCTGCATGTTGGCGATGTCGCGCTCGGTGACGCGGAATGCCGGATCGGCCTGGGTATAGACCTGGAACACGCGTCCGAACTTGTTGAACTGATTGACGTAGGACGAGCCGAGATAGGTCGACAGCGCCGCGAACACCTGATCGGTGGTGACGTGCAGCGTCTGGGTCTTGATGCGGTCGATCTCGACGTTGAACTGCGGCACCGACGAGCGGAACGAGGACGATACGCGCTGCAGCGCGCTCTGGCTCTGGGCGTTGGAAACCATCGCGCCGGTGATGGCCTGGAGCTTTGCAAAATCGCTGTTGCCGTCGCGCAGTTCGATCTGCATCGAGAAGCCGGCCGCGTTGCCGATGCCCTGGATCGGCGGCGGCGGCAGCACCAGGGTGCGCGCCTCCATGATGGTCGCGAGCTTGTCATTCAGCCCGTAGACCAGCGAACGCAGATCCTCGCCGGGCCCTTTGCGCGCCGACCAGTCCTTCAGGATGATGTAGGCGACGCCGGCATTGGCAAGGCTGGCGCTGTTGTCGAGCGCGGAGATACCGGCGATGGTGATGACCTGCTGGACACCAGGCGTGTCCTTGATCAGCTCGCTCGCCCTGTCGAGCACCGTCTGGGTCCGCTCCAGCGCGGCGCCATCGGGCAGTTGCACGGCCGCTATCAGGTAGCCCTGGTCCTCGATCGGCAGGAAGCCGGTCGGCACCCGCGACAGGCCGTAGCCGCCGATCCCGATCAGCACCAGTGCGAATGCGACCGAGATCGTGCTGTTCCTGCACAGCACGCCGATGAGGCGCGTGTAGCCCCGCTCGACACGGTCATAGACGGCGTTGAAGCCGCGGTAGAAGAAATTGCGCTGCTCCGGCGGCACCGTGGGCCGCAGCCAGAGCGCGCATTGCGTCGGCTTCAGCGTCGCCGCGTTGATGGCGGACAGCAGCGCGGTCGCCGCGATCACCAGCGCGAATTGCGAATAGATGCGCCCGGTGAGGCCGGCGAGGAACGATGCCGGCAGGAACACCGAGATCAGCACCAGGGTGATGCCGACGATCGGCGCGAACAGCTGGTCCATTGCCCTGATCGCGGCGTCGTGGCCGTTCATGCCCTGCTCGATGTTGTGCGCGGCACCTTCGACCACGACGATGGCGTCGTCGACGACGATGCCGATCGCGAGCACGATCGCGAACAGCGTCGACATGTTGATGGTGAAGCCGAGCGCCGCCATCGCCGCGAAGGCGCCGATGATGGTGACGGGCACGGTGGTCGCCGGCACCAGCATTGCGCGCCAGTCCTGCAAGAACACCAGGATCACGACCAGCACCAGCAGGCCGGCCTCGATCAGCGTCATGTAGACCTCGTGCACCGAGGCTTCGACGAATTTGGTGGTGTCGAACGGCGTGTCGTATTTGATGCCTTCGGGGAATCGCTTTGCAAGCTCCGCCATCTTCTTCTCGACGGCCTGCTCGACCTGGAGCGCGTTGGCGCCCGGCGACTGGAACACGCCGATGCCGGTGGCCGGCTGATTGTTCAGCGAGAAGATCTGGCTGTAGGTCTGCGCGCCCAATTCGACCCAGCCGACGTCGCGCACGCGCGTGACGTCGCCACTGGTGCCGGTCTTGACGATGATGTTCTCGAACTGGGTGGTGTCGTCGAGCCGGCCGTTGACGTTGAGCGTGTACTGGAACGCCTGTCCCGGCGGCGTCGGCGGCGCGCCGACCTGGCCGGCCGAGACCTGCTGGCTCTGCTGCTGGATCGCCGTGACGACGTCCGACGGCATCAGTCCGCGGACCTGGAGCTTGTTCGGATCGAGCCACACCCGCATCGAATATTGGCCGGCGCCGAACACCGTGACGTTGCCGACGCCGGGCAGACGCGAAAGCTCGTCGCGGATGTTGATGGTGGCGTAGTTKCTCAGATAAAGGCTGTCGAACGTCCTGTCCGGCGAGGTCAGCGTCACGAACAGCAGGATCGAGGTCGACTTCTTCTGGACGGTGACGCCCTGGTTCTGCACGGAGGTTGGCAGCTGCGACAGCGCGCTGGAGACACGGTTCTGCACCAGCACCTGCGCGAAGTTGAGGTCGGTGCCGATCTTGAAGGTCACGGTCAGCGTATAGGTGCCGTCGGAGCCGCTGTAGGACTGCATGTAGAGCATGTCCTCGACGCCGTTGACCTGCTGCTCGATCGGCAGCGCGACGGTGTCGATCACGGTCTTGGCGCTGGCGCCGGGATAGCGCGTGGTGACCTGCACCGTTGGCGGCACCACGTCGGGATATTGCGCGACCGCGAGGTTGAACAGCGCGACGCCGCCGATCAGGATCATCAGAAGCGCGATGACATTCGAGAGGACCGGCCGTTCGATGAAGAATTTCGAGATCATGGCTGGCGACCCCTCACTTGGCCGACGCCTGCGGCTGGTCGATCTTCGTCGGTTGCGGATCGATCTTCTGGCCCGGGATCACGCGCAGTAGCCCCGCGATCACCACGCGATCGTCCGGCTTCAAGCCGCTTTCGATCACGCGCAGGCCGTTGTCGACCTGACCGATCTGCACCTTGCGCTGCTCGACAATGTTGTCGCTATTGACCACCAGAAGATAGCGGCCGCCCTGGTCGCTGCCGAGCGCGGTGTCGGGGACGAGGAGGGCGTTCTTGTCCTGGTCGAAGGGCACCCGGACCCGGACGAAATAGCCGGGCAGCAGCGCTCGCTTGCCGTTGGGCAAGACGCCGCGTACCGCGAGCGTGCCCGTTGATGTATTGAGGGTCGGCGAGACGTAGTCGAGGTGGCCTTCATGCGGATAGCCGGTCTCGGTCTGGAGGCCCACCTGGATCGGCAACTGTTTGAGGTCGGCCACGGTCAGCCCGCGACGGGCCGCTTCGGCGCGGATGCGAAGGACGTCCTGCTCGCTGACCGTGAAGTTCACCCAGATCGGATCCAGCGCGACGATGGTTGCGAGCTGGGTCGGGGAGGAGACGCCGACGAGCTCGCCGATCGAGACCAGGTGCGCGCTGACGATGCCGTCGAACGGCGCGCTCACCTTGGTGTAGCCGTAATTGACCTCGGCGAGCCTCGTATTGACCTGGGCCTGCTGGAGACTGGCCTGGGCGTTGTCGCGGGTGGATGTCGAGGTGTCGAGAGTCGCCTGCGAGACAGCCTGGCGCTGCACGAGGTCGACCTGCCGCTTGAAATCGGCCTCGGCCTGCTTGAGCGTGGCCTGCGCACCGACCTCGGCCGCCTGCGCCTGCTCGAGCTTGAGCTTGTAGGTCTCAGGCTCGATTAAGAAAAGCTGGGTGCCCTGCTTGACGAAGCTGCCGTCCTGATAGTCGATCGATTGCAGGAAGCCCTGCACGCGCGCCACCAGATCGACGCTCTTGACCGGCGCGGTGTTGCCGGTGGCTTCGACATAGCGCGTCACCGCGCGCTGCACGGGCGCCGCGACGTCCACCTTCGGCGGCGGCGGTGCCACGAACGTGTTCTTGTCCTCGCAGCCGGCGAGCGCCACCACGGCCGCTGCGGCAACGAGTGCCCGCCCGACATGTCTCCACGCTCCGTTCCGTTGTGCGAGATCAGCGGGATTCGCGCAGGTCATTCGGTGGCCCCCGATTATTGTCTGTCGGTGTGGCAGGCTACCAACAAATGCCCGGCCGTGGAACACCATAGCCATGGCGGTCACCAGCCTTGCATTGCAAATGGCGCAGTGGCCTTTGACACGTTTGTCATGGCAAACCGCTTTTCATCGTGCATGATCGACCAGAATTGTGTCAAAGGCCGAGTGACGGAAACGAAGCGGTCGAGAAGCAGAGAAGAAAAGGTGAGGAGAACATGACATGCCCACGTCCCTCCAGGCGGCCCTTGCCGGCCTCGTTTTCGCAGCGGCAGTCGCCATGCCCGCGCTAGCCGATGGCCTGAAGGACGAGATCGCCCCGACCGGCAAGCTGCGGGTCGCGATCGCGATCAGCCCGGCGGGCGGCGCGTTCTGGTCGACCAAGACCGAAGCCGGCTATGCCGGCGTGCCGGTCGACCTCGGCAAGGAGATGGCCGGCCAACTCGGCGTGCCCGTCGAATATGTCGTGCACCAGAATTCCGGGCAGATCACCGACGCGGCCGGCAAGGGGACCTGGGACGTCACCTGGCTGCCAAAAGATCCCGAGCGTGAGACCAAGATGATGTTCGGCCCGATCTACGAGGTCGCGGATGCCACCTACATCGTCAAGCCCGGCTCAGCCGTCACCAACTTCGCCAGCCTCGACCAGCCCGGCATCAAGGTCGCGGCCGTCAATGCCACCACGACCATGCGCGGCGCGATCGCGCATCTGAAGAATGCGAAAGTCACGGGCTATCAGACCTATGACGAGATATTCGGCTTCCTGAAGAGCGGCGAGATCGACGCCTTCGCGCTGTCGCGCGACCAGCTCAACAAGATGGCGCAGAAGATCCCGGGCACGAAGGTGCTGGACGAGACCTTCAAGAAAACGGTGACGGCCGTCGCCGTCCCGCTCGGTCATCCCCAGGCGCTGRCGTTCGTTTCCAGGTTCATGACGGAAGCCACGACGAACGGCACCTTGCGCAAGGCCTATGACAACAACGGCCTGAAGGACACGCCGATCCGGACGGAATAGCGGCGCCGCCTCCATGGCAAGCGAGATTCGGATCCGCGCTTTCTTGCCCGCCGATGCAGCCGCCGTGCGCGAGCTGTTCATCCAGGTCAATCGCCTGTTGGCGCCGGTGCATTTGGCGGAGGCGTTTGAAGGATACATCACCCGCTCCCTCGCGGAGGAGATAGATCGTCTCGCCGATTATTATTCGGGTCGGAGCGGCGGTTTCTGGGTCGCCGTCGATGACGATGAAATCGTCGGCATGTTTGGACTGGAGGCCTCTGGCGAACACGCGATGGAGTTACGGCGCATGTACGTTGCTCCCGGCGCGCGGCGCCGGGGTATCGCGCGAAAGATGCTGGCGTTTGCGGAAGGGGAGTGCCGCCGCCGCAATCGTCCAGAATTGCAGCTGAGCACGTCCGAGCTTCAGCAGGATGCGCTGACGCTGTATCGAAACGCGGGATACGAGAATGTGCGCGAAGAGATCGCCGATGCCGCCAGCAACAAGACGCTAGGTGGTGGCATTCGTCGCTACCATTTCACCAAGCGGCTCTGACGGCATCTCGGGGCGCTTCGCCCGTTATTAGGGCTGACTCACGGCTCCGCGGTGCGAATGCCTGCGGGGCTCACCTGCAGCTTGAGCGTCGACGTCCTGGTCAGCGCCTTGCCGTCGAACGAGAATGCGATCAGCTCGTTCTCGACCATGCACTGCGCCACGACATGTTTTGAGTCCTTTGACCACACCATGCCCTGGCACCAATGGCCGATCTTGGCCTCCGCCACCGGCGTGAGGTCGGTGCCCGAGATCTTGTAGACTTTGAGCAGGCCGAAATCGTTGAAGAAGGGCGAGGCCGAGGGCTTGTTCGAGCCGTTCATGACGGTGACGGCGACATGGCTGCCGTCCGGCGACATCTTCACGGCCTCAGGTGTCTGTCCAACGGTAACCGTCGTGACGACGCGGATCGGCTTGGCGGTCATGTCGATCAGACTGATCGTGTCACTGTCGCCGCTGCTGGCACCGACATTGCCGACGACGGCCACCGCGCTGCCGGTGAGGTCGATGTCGTAGGGGCGGATGCCGGCGGAGAGGTCGCGCTTGGTGTATTCGACCTTGGTCCCGTCCACGCTCAGAAGCGAGATCTTGCTGTCGCCGTCGCGGGTGACCAGCGCGGTGGCTCCGTCGCGGGAGAACACTACATGGCTGGGGCCCGACTTGGCATCGCCGAGTTGAATCTTCCCGCCTGCGGTCAGCGTATTGCCGCTGATCGCGAAGACCGAGACGGTGCCCTCGCTGCGGTTGGCAACCAGCGCCAGCGTGCCGGCACGGTTGATCGAGACGCCGGCGGCGCCTGGTCCGGCCTGCAATGTCGCAAGCACCTTTGGCGGGGTGGATTTGAGGTCGATCACCGAGAGCTTGTCGTCGGGGACCGTCTTGGTCGTATCCGCGGGATCGAGCTTCATCGCCCCCGTGACCAGCGCAAGCGAGCCGTCCGGCGCAATCGCGACGCTCGGCGGCGGCCCGACTACGCTGGCGGGTGCCGGCACCTCGCCCAAAAGCTTCAGCGCGCCATCGGTGAGATCGATGACGCTGACCGTGTCCGGCAACGGCTGCTTGCGCACCACGGCATTGCCGTTCTCCAGCATCATCTTGCCGTCATTGGCGGTGACGACGATCTCGGCATGAGCGGCGAAATTTGCAAAGCCGGCAAAGGACGTTGCGACCAGAGCAGACGCGACATCGCGCGTGCGCCTGTGAACAGCGGCTTTCATGTTTCCCCCTGAGACTTTGTTCTTGTCCGGCAAAGCTAAATGCAACCCGGTGCATCACGCAACAACCTGCCCGTGATCATTTTTGTCTTCGCCCTTGGAATAAAACGGCAAGACGCGCCCCGGTGAAGCGAAGCGGGTGGCTGCATAAAAAATTATGCCTCGACCACTGCGCAAAGTGTCTCGTGCGTCAAACTGACACGGCTCTGTCACTCGCGATGTTTAGAACGTTTCTGATCGTAAACATCCTCATTTCCGGGGCGTCAAAAAAATGAAATCGAGACTACTGACGACGGCTGCGATTGTCGCGGCCGCGAGCGCGCTCGCGTGCACTCTTCCCGTCCTTGCGGACGACTTCGGCCGTGACCGCGATCACGGGCATGATCAAGGTCGCGACAACGATCACGACCGTGATCATCACCGTCATCCGCATGACATCCACACCGAGACGCCGATCAAGCATCTCGTGATCATCTTCAACGAGAACCGCTCGTTCGACCATTACTTCGCGACCTATCCGAACGCGGCCAATCCGTCCGGCTCGATCCCCTTCGTGCCGAAGCCGCATACGCCGAAGGTCAACAATCTCGCCAACGCGCATTTGCTGGTGAACAATCCGAACAACAGCGCGGCCAACGGCACCGGCGCGACGGATCCGTTCCGCCTCGACCGCACCCAGGCCAACACGCGCTCGCAGAACCACTCCTACACGCCCGAGCAACAGGCCGTGGACAACGGCAAGGAAGACTTGTTTCCGAAATTCACCGGCCGCGGCACCGCCGGCGGCGCCGGTGCGTTCGGCACCAACGGTCAGGTCATGGGCTATTTCGACGGCAACACCACCACCGCCTTCTGGAATTACGCCCAGCACTTCGCCATGAGCGACAATGCCTGGACCGACACTTTCGGTCCGTCGACGCAGGGCGCGCTCGCGGTGATTTCTGGCCAGACCAATGGCGCGCAGAACATCGTCGGCACCTCGGCGTCGATCGCCGACGGCCAGGGCGGCCTGACGCTGATCGGCGACACCGACCCGGCCTACGATTCCTGCTCGAGCACGAGCAGCACCGTGCTGATGACAGGCAAGAACATCGGCGACCTGCTCAACGACGGGCGCATCAGCTGGGGCACATGGGCGGCTTTGACCTGACGCTCAAGAATGCCAACGGCACCACCGGCTGCGCGCGCACCACCTTCTCCAGCAACGTGAACGGCACGATCGTGGACTACAGCCCGCACCA
Source organism: Bradyrhizobium sp. 2TAF36 (assembly GCF_052114925.1). NCBI lineage: Bacteria > Pseudomonadati > Pseudomonadota > Alphaproteobacteria > Hyphomicrobiales > Nitrobacteraceae > Bradyrhizobium > Bradyrhizobium sp. 2TAF36. Next base: position 161,756 of record NZ_JBFRFR010000002.1, read on the forward strand.
CGCCTGGTTCCAGTACTACAAGTCGACCGCCAACCCGACCCATGCGCGGCCGAGTTCGGTCGATGCGATCGGCCACACCTACGAGAAGGGCGGCAAGACCGTCGATCCGGCCAACCACGCCTACGACCTCGAGGACTTCTACGCCGCCGTGAAGGCCGGCAATTTCCCGGCCGTCTCCTACATCAAGATGTCGGCCTACCAGGACGGTCACGCCGGCAACTCCGATCCGCTCGACGAGCAGGTCGGCAACGTCGAGCTGATCAACTTCCTCCAGAAGCAGCCGGAGTGGCGCGAAACCGCGGTCATCATCACCTATGACGACTCCGACGGATGGTACGACCACCAGTACGTTGCGCCGAAGACCGCCTCCTACGATCCGACCGCCGATCAGGTCAACGGTCCGGGCCTGTGCGGCCTCGGCCCGCAGAAGCAGCCGGCACCGAAGGGTCTCTCCGGCAAACCGGTGAACGGCCGCTGCGGTCCGGGCACGCGCATTCCGTTCATCGTGGTCTCGCCCTACGCCAGGACCAACCACGTGAGCAGCACCTACATCTCGCAGGCGTCCGTGGTGCGGTTCATCGAGGACAACTGGCTGCGCGGCCAGCGTATCGGTGGCGGCTCGTTCGACGCCAGCTCCGGCTCGATCATGGACCTGTTCGACTTCGATCAGGATCACAGCCATGACTACCGGACCGACGCGCTGTTCCTCGATCCGACCTCCGGCACGGCGATCACCAGCCCGCCGGACGAGCATCACCACCACTAGTCCAACGGGACGCTTGATGAACAGCCGCACCATGTGGCTCCTCGGCGCCGGCCTGCTTTGTCTGGCCGGCGCCGTCTTTGCAGCCGGGACGCAAGGACTTGCGGAGACGAGCCAGCTCGGCGCGAACCCGAATCCGGTTCGCCTCATGCGCCCGCCCGTCGCGCCATTGTCCGCGATGGCGCAGCTCGGCAAGGAGATCTTCTACGACGCGTCGCTGTCGTCGTCCGGCGCGCTGTCCTGCGCATCCTGCCACAGCCCGGATCACGCCTACGGCCCGCCCAACGACGGGCCGGTGATGCTCGGCGGCGCCGCCCTGTCGCGGCAAGGCGCACGCGCGGTGCCGTCGCTGACCTATCTCGATCGCCATCCCAATTTCAGCATCGGCCCCGACAAGGGCGACGACGACAACGTCATCGATCTCGCGCAGATGGCTGCAATCGGCCAGCAGGCCGCGCGTACGACGAAGACCGCCGGCGGCAGCGGCGCATCGGCGAACATCGTGCCGCAAGGCGGCCTGTTCTGGGACGGCCGCGCCGACACGCTCCAGGACCAGGCGCTGTTCCCGCTGCTCGACCCCAACGAGATGGACGGCGGCAGTGCCGAGATCGTCGCGGACAAGCTGCGCCGTGCGCCTTACGCCTATCGCTTCGTCGAGCTGTTCGGCGCCGGCGTGCTCAGAAATCAGCGGCTCCTGATCGCGGAGGCGATGTTCGCGGTGGCGCGTTATCAGGTGGAGGAGCCGAGCTTCCATCCCTACACCAGCAAGTATGACTACTGGCTCGAGGGCAAGGCGCGGCTCACCGAGACCGAACTGCGCGGCCTGCAAGCGTTCAACGATCCTGACAGGGCCAATTGCGCCGGCTGTCACACCTCGGCGCCGACCCGCGACGGCCTGCCGCCGCTGTTCACCGATCACCAATACGAGGCGCTCGGCGCGCCGCGCAATGCCGCGCTCGCCGGCAATCGCGATCCCAACCATTTTGATCTCGGCGTCTGCGGCCCGCAGCGCACCGACATTCCCGAGCAGACGCAATATTGCGGCATGTTCCTGACGCCGACGCTACGCAACACGGCGACGCGCCGCGCCTTCTTCCATAATGGCGTTTTCAGTACCCTCGAGCAGGCTCTGGATTTCTACAATCTTCGCGACACCAATCCGGAAAAGGTTTTTCCGCGCGGCGCCGACGGCGCGGTGCGGAAATACGACGACCTGCCGCAAAAATATCATGCCAATGTCGACGTCACCGATCCGCCCTTCGATCGCCACCCCGGCGACAAGCCGGCGATGACGGAGCTGGACGAAGCCGACATCATCGCGTTTCTGAAGACACTGACGGACGGCTACAAGCCGGAGAATTAGAGTGCCGACGAATTAGAGTGTCGACGCATGATTCCGGGATGCGGATGCGGCGAAAAAGTCAGTCATCGCCTGCATGAACACTCCTGCCGCCGCCGTGTCGGATCGCGTGGCCGTATTCAAAAGAACTCAAGCGAAGGAAAGTGATTGACCAGTCTGTCCCAGAGCGAGGACGGCGGCCGTGGCTGCCTTTTGGCCTCCTGGAGGGACAGGCACCGCGGTGCCAGTCTCATTCCATAATAGAGGTTCGCTCCAGAGAGGCTCTGACCGCCCTGTATGCTGACAGTCGGATCGAAATTATTCTTTATCAAGTCCGTCGTTTGCTCCACGGAGCCCGCCGCTGAATTGTCATAGGCCGCGACGTATTTCGTCGATGCCTTGAGAACCCGCTGTCCCTGGCAAACGTATTCCCCGTTTTCCAGATAACGTTTCACTTCCCGATCGCAGGACTCGCGGCGGAACAGCTCCTCCGCGATGATTGATAGATCTTCAAGTGAGATTTCCAACACTTGAACGTCATCAAGCTCGAGCTTTACAGCTTCTGCCAATTTTGCATCGGTATGTGACTGAATCGAACGCACGACTTTTGAGTCGAGCGAATACTGTGTCTTTCGTAGCTCCGAAGTGACCTGGGTCGCTGAAGATGAAGTACGAGTGACGCCGACCAGCCGATCCGGCGAGACTTCGCACAGCATGTCGTAATCCTGGCCGTTCGGAGAGACATGATAGATGGAGCCTGGAGCGCGCAGGAGGACCGGTGGCGTTATCGGGTGAAAGCCGATAGCGGTGATTGCTTCGTTGAGCTTATTTGGGGGTGTGCGTAGATGTATCGCGGCCACGGATGCCAGTGGTGCGATGCTCACGATCGCGACTAATGCCCCCCACTTGACCAATGGGCGCATTGGAATTCTCCGCCGATTATCCGCAACAATAGTGTCCGCAGGGGCGCGCGCACGCGTTGGCCGAATCTGCAGGAACAGTCGTCGTGAGTGCGGCGAGAGTGAAGACAAAAAGCAGTGCTGCGAACTTCATGGCCTGTCCTCCTATGGATTGACAGATGTTCGCTCGGCTTGACGTCCGGAAACCCGCAACGCTTTGGCGCCGGGACGCGAGACATCTCCTTGCAAAACTACGCCCGGCATGGGGTCGCTGATATGAACTAGCTCACACTCTATCTATAATTGTGCTGAGTCTCGCGGGGCGTCGCCCTTCTGTATGTCCTCAGCGCCCCTTGATCTCCGAATATTTCACCATCGCGCGCTCGAACTTCCGGTTGAACAGCCACATCGCAGCGAGGATCTCGCGGAAGCTGGCCGAGGTCCGCGCCCGGTCGGCCTGTCCAAACGCGAAGATGCTGTTGTTGCGCAGGTGCTTCATAATCGTTGGACTGGACACCCTGTAATTCAGGAGATCGCCGGACTTGAGCGCGGACCGCGTCGGGGTGGGAACGATCTGGATCAGTTCGAACAACTTCATCTGGTCGATCGGATCGGGAAGCGTCTTCACGATTCCCGGGATCTCCCGAAACACCTCCGCGTGCGCGTTCATCAGGCCGTCGCGCACGTTGGTCCAGTGGTTGAAGCGATAGTCCGTGCCGCGGGCGCGTGCCTCTTCCTTGTCGTCGCGCGCGCTCAGCTCTGGGTCGGCTGCCGCGATGTCTCCCTTGATGGCTTCCCACTTCCGGCGGCCGTTGCGGTCCTCGGACGGGCCGGTCTGGAAGCTGCCCATATAGGTGTTCGAGCGCCCGTTGCGGACATTCTGCTTGCCGTTGGTCTCGGCGAAGAACAGCCCGAGGCTGATCCGGCCCGCAGCTTCGGCGTGAGCCGGTGCAAGCCCCTTGGCGCGTGCGATAGCTGTGGCGAGATCGACGACGTCCTTGAACGGCGTCGCCGAGTTCTGCGCGCCGGCGGGCGGCGCCTCCATGACGTCGAACAGCTTTGAATATTCGTCGATCAGCGGCTCGATGTCGGCGTCGAAATAGGCCGGTGGTATCTCGAACTTGTTGGGCTTGCCGATTCGCGACGGCATGGCGTCGGTGAGATCCTTGTAAGCACTGATGACCGCGACGCGCGCCAGATAGAGCGCCTGTCCCGGCAGGTTCGGCAGCGGCTCCTTCGCCTCGATCTGTCGGCGCCGCTCGGCAAGGATGGATTTGAAATCGCCGAGCGCGCGATCGTAGGTAGCGAGCGCCTCCGATTGCTTTGCGTTAAGCGTTTGTGCCCGGCTGACTGTGAACGTCGTGAGGATCAGCCCAAGCACCGCCAGGGCCGTGGCGGCATGACATCGTCGTCCCATGGCGGGTTCCCATGTGCCGGAGATTCGTCGGTCACGGGATCGTAAACATCAAACGCGCGGACTGGCGAGTTGCAAATCACGCACAGCCCGGGTTCTCCGACCTTACGCTGTGGCCCGGTAATCCGGCGCCGTCGCCAGGAATTTCGCGTAGGCATCCGCATCCGGCGGCTGGAAGTGTCCGGCGAGCCCGCCGCGCTTCTGATTCCTGGCGCCGATGTCCGCCATCAGCTCGTCGAAATGGCGGTAGTGATAGGGCGCGACGCAGAGGCCGCCATAGACGCCGGCAGCCGGCCGTTCGACCCGCTTGAAGTGCAGCATCATCTCGACATTGTCGCGCATCGCTTGTGCCGTCGGCTGGTTCGCGAGCTGTCCGTCGGCATAGCGCACCAGCCAGTTCGCCGCCAGATCAGCACAGAGAACGGTGCAGAACGACGAGTTGAAGCCGACGAAGCCCATCTCCGGCAGATCAGGGTTGGCGATCAGGCGGTAGAGCCGGTACTGCCCGTCCGCATCGACAAGTTTCTGCCGATAGGCCTCGGGCAGGAACGGCACGCCGAGCTTGTAGCCGATCGCGAGCACGGCGACGTCGGTCGCGACGCGCTCGCCGCCGCTCATCACGATGCTGTCGCCTTCATAGTGGTCGAAGCTGCCGAACACCGCCTTGATGCGGCCGTCGGCGACCATCGGGTAGAAGTCCGGCGTTGCGATCGGCACCGAGCAGTTGACGCCGTCCTCGATCCGCTCCTTCGGCACCATCTTGCACCGGTTCAGCTTGAGCTGCGCCTTCAGCAGGCTCTCCAGCCCGCGCCAGTTCGCCCAGATCAGCGGCGCGGCGATGCGGTGCGCGAGCCGTGCCATGGAGCTCGCGCCCCAGCCCGGAAACATCTCCTCCTGCGCGCGGATGTAGAGGATGCGCTTGAAGTTCACGAGCCCGCCAATGAAATAGGGGATGCGCCACACCGGCTCGCGCATCACGATGGTAACCTCGCGCGCGCCCGATTTCACCGCGTTCACGGCGATGTCGGTCGCGGACTTCGAGCCGCCGAGCACGACGACGCGCCGCCCTTTCGCCAGCGTCGGATCGCTGTATGTCGACGAATGCAGGATCTGGCCGCCCTGCGCCAGAAAGCCGTCCTCGCCCGGGCAATGCAGCTCGCGCGGCTCGTTGAACTGCCCGGTGCAGACCGCGACGAAATCGAAATTCTCGTTCGTGGTCGCGCCGTCCTTGCTTGATAGCGTGAGCGTCCAGCCCGGTTTGCCATCGGCGCGGCGCTCCATGCCGGCGACCCCAGTGTTGAGGCGCAGCATGCGGTCGAGGCCAAAGTTTTTCGCATAGTCGCAGAGATAAGCATGGACCTGCGGCCCGGTCGGCCATTCCGGATAACTGTCCGGCATGGCGCGATCGGTGTAGCGGTAGAGCTCCTTCGGGCTCTGGGTCTGCACGTCAGGATAGGAGCGCGCCGGCTCCCAGACGCCGCCGAGATCGGCACTGCGCTCGACGATGGTGACGCGGTGGCCGTGGCTGGAAAACGCCTTTGCGGCGGCGAGGCCGGAGACGCCGGCGCCGATCACGCAGACATGCTTGGGACTGACCATGGGATTCCTCGCAATCAATGTGTTTCGGGCGCAAGCGACCACGCTCGGCCGCGATGCGCGCCCGGCGGACCTGCAGGCAGATGAAACTGGACGAGAAGGCTGGCCGCCTAATCGTTGGCCTCGGGCGGCAGGAAGTCGACCTCGTGCAGCGCCGAGATGCGCACGACTTCGGCGGGGTCCGTCAGATTGTGGAGCTGGTTGAACAGCGCCTCCAGCTTCTGCATCGGCGAGACCCAGAACAGCGCGCGGCACGGCTTGTCGGACTTGTTGAAATAGCCGTGCGGGATGCCGCGCGGCATGCGCACGAGATCCCCGGCATGGGCCTTGACCCATTGGCCGTCGAGCTTGAGGTCGAGCGTGCCTTCCTGCACCAAGATGAACTCGTCCTGGGTCGGATGAATGTGCACGGGCACGAACTGGCCGGGCTCGCTGTTGGTCTCGAACGCGAAGGTGGAATCTGTGATGGCCTTGGGAAAATAGACCTGGCCAAGGATGTTCCAGCTCTTTCCGCCATAGCCCGTGCCAACAGCGGTTATGCCCTTTTCGAGTGCAGTCATGGCTCACTCCTCATGGATTCCGGCGAGGATGGAGCTTCGGCCCGTCGACGGTCGCTGTCTATCCGCTAAACGAATCCGGATGCGGCTGTTGCCATGCAGCACGACGATTTTGCGACGCGGCTCTTTTCGCATCCCGGGAACTATTATAGGCTTAAAGCAACTCCGTGGCCCGAGGCGTGGTCGACGATGTCCGCAGCCGAGCTGGAAATGAGCACGCGGCGGTCCGAAGCCGAACGGCTTGCGGACTTCGCCCGCGTCACCACGGACGATGTCGACGAAGCGGCAGAGCAGATCGGACGCATCTTCTGCCCGCACGATCTCAAGCCGGTACGGCCGCGCGGACCGGGGTTCTCAGCCCGGCACAATTGCGCGGCGTTCGACGGCTTCTCGATCAACTATGTCGCCTATGGCGGGTCGGTGAGCATCGATCCCGGCTGCCTCGAGCGCTTCTTCCTGGTACAGGTCCCGCTCACCGGCACCGCCCGCATTCGTGCCGGCGTCAGCGAAATCGATGCTGCGCCGGGCCGGACGGCGTCGCTGCTGTCGCCGACCATCCCGACCCGGATGATGTGGAGCGACTGTGCGCAGGCGATCCTGCTGCTCGACCGTCGCATGGTCGAGCAACGCGCTGCGTCGCTGTCGGGCAGGGCGGCCGGCCCAGTCGAGTTTGATGCCGCGATCGACCTCGACGCACCGGCGGGGCAGGCCCTGCAGACCAGCCTTGCCGAGCTGATGCTGCTCGCCGAGCGTCTCGGGCCGTCCGGCAGGCTTTCACCGGTCGCGATGGCCGATTGGCGCGAGGTGCTGCTCGATCATCTCCTCAACGGCCGGCGGCATGGCCTGTCGGATGCCATCAGGAGGTTCTCGGGGCAAGCCGAGCGTTTGCCGCGTGCACTGCGCGCCGCGCGGGACCATCTTGCGGAAAATGCCGGTGAGCCGCTCGACCTCGCGCAGCTCGCCTGCGCGTCCGGGATCGGCGTCCGCGCGCTCCAGCTCGGCTTCCGCCGCCACTTCGGCGTATCGATCTCGGAGATGCTGCTCGACATGCGCCTCGCTGCTCTGCACGCCCGGCTCGCGCAGGCTTCGCCGGATGTCTCCATCACCGAGATCGCCTTCGATCTCGGCTTCACCCATCTCGGCCGCATGGCGGGTGCCTACCGCGAAAAATTCGGCGAGACGCCGTCGGCAACGCTGCGGCGAAGGATGAGCTAGGCGGCAGGCATCTATTTTCGCGATCGCGTCGTGCCGCTGTCTTCAGCCGCCTGCCTGCGTAAAAAGCCCTCGACATCCGCCTGCACCGAGTACGGCGTCGGGATCGGATCGCCCGCGGCGTCGACGGCGGTGTCGAGGGAGCGGCGCAGCATGCGCGCGAGCTCGGCCTTTCGGTACGGCTTCGCCAGAAGCGGCGCGCCCATGGTGGCGCGTCCCTGCGCGTGCAGCGAATCGTAGGCATAACCCGACGTGAACAGCACCCGCAGCGAGGGCCGCGCAGCCACCATCTGTTCGGCGAGCTCGCGTCCGTTGACGCCGCCAGTCATCACGATGTCGGTGAAGAGCAGATCAAACGGCGTGCCTTCGGCCACGATGGCGAGCGCTTCGGTCGCATTGGCGGCGGAAATGACCTGGTAACCGAGGCTTTTTAGCTGGACGGTGACATATTGGCGGACGTCGCGATCGTCCTCGACGCAGAGGATTGTCTCCGTGCCGCCCACCACCTTGCGCTCGTCATAGCCAGCCGGACGGAGCGTGCTGGTCTCGGCCTTCGGCAGGTAGATCGTGAAAATCGTGCCGCGGCCTTCTTCGGAAGTGACCTTGATGCCGCCGCCGGACTGCTTGACGAAACCGAACACCATGCTGAGACCGAGCCCGGTGCCCTTGCCGACATCCTTGGTCGAGAAGAACGGATCGAAGATGCGTTCGAGAATGGCTTGCGAAATACCCGTGCCGGTATCGGCGACCTCGATCTCGACATAGTCGCCGGCATAGCCGGCGCCCACCGCCACGGCCTCGCGCACGCCGAATACCACGTTGCGCGTCGTGAGCGTGAGCTTGCCGCCATCCAGCATCGCGTCGCGGGCGTTGATCGCGAGGTTGAGCAGCGCCGCGCTCAGTTGGCCGCGGTCGGCGAAAGCCAGCCAGACGTTGCGGTCAAGCCTGGACACGATCTCGATCTTCTTGTCGAAGGTCGCCAGCAGCAGCTTTGCGACCTCTTCGAGCAGCTCGTTGACGTCGATCTCGGCCGGCTGGAGCGCCTGCTTGCGGGCAAAGGACAACAGGCTCGACGTCAGCGCGGCGCCGCGATCGGCCGCTTCGCTGATCAGCTTGGTGATGGTCGCAAGCGGCGGGTCGTCCTTCACGGCGTCGGCGAGGATCTCGATCGTGCCCGTGATCACGGTGAGCATGTTGTTGAATTCGTGCGCGATGCCGCCGGTGAGCTGGCCGACCGCCTCCATCTTCTGGGCCTGGATCAGTTGCTCCTCGGCGGCGCGCTTCTGGGTGACGTCCTTGACGAAATTGTTGATGATGGTGCGCCCGCCGAGCTGGAGCGCCGTGCTCGACGCCTCGATCAGGATCTGGTCGCCGTTCCGGTGCAGCAGCGTCGCTTCGAACCGGATGCCGATCGGCGTATCCGACAGTTCCGGCAAAAGCCGCATCATGCGTTGCCTGAAGCCGTCGCGGAGCGGCTCGGCGATGAGGAGGTTGACGACGTCGGCGCCGAGCGCCTCCTTGCGGGTCCATCCGGTCAGGGCCTCGGCCTGGACACTCCACTCCAGGACGATGCCGTTCGCATCGGTCTGAACGAAGGCGTCGAGCGCGGTCTTGATGACGGCCTGGGTCATCTGTGCGCCGGCCTGGGCCTGCTCGGCCAGTTGCGCGGCGGCGCGTTTGTCCTGCGCCGTTTCGATCGCGCGCGTGCACAGCCGTGCGAGCAGCACCGCAACGGCGCCGCTTGCCAGCAAAGCGATGATCTGGGCCAAGCCGAACCCGGTCCCGGTCGCGGCATAGGAGGCGAGGAGGGCCGCGGCGGTCACGGCGACCTGCGCGGCCAGCGCGAGTGTCAGAAGCGGTCTGAGTTTCATGGTCTCACACCAGCGACGTCAATCGCGGGACCCTCGCGTTCGCGCTGTAGATTGCTCCGGCTTCACGTCAGCTACAGGCTCCGCGAGCCTGCGTCGAGGGGCAATTTCCGGCGGGGCGCCGGCGTTCCTCGCGCTCAACCTGCCGGCGAATCGGTCTGGCGCAGCGTCGTGACCCAGATCACACGCGCGGCCTGCTGGGTCGGGTTGTCRAACATGTGCGGCACGATGCTCGGAAAGCGGAAGCTGTCGCCGGCCTCGAGCAGATGAGCCTGGTTGTCGAGCCACAGCCGCAGGCTGCCGGACAGGATGTACCCGGCCTTCTCGCCGGTGTGCTGCAAGAAGTCGGTGCCGGACGAGGCGCCGGGGTTGAGCGTGAGCTCATAGAGTTCGAGCTGGCCCTCGTCTGCCGGCGTCAGCGCTTCCTTGACGACGCCGCTGGCGGTGAGCCGCAACAGGCGCCGGCTGTTCTTGCGCACGATGTAGCGCTGTACGTCGGCGGGATCGGTGGTCTCGAAGAAATAGGAGATGGGAACGTCGAGCGCGATGCTGAGCAGGCGCAGCGTCCGTATCGACGGCATGGCACGCGCGCGTTCGAGCTGGCTGATCATGCCGTTGGAGAGCCCGGTCTTGGTGGCGACGTCCTGGATCGAGAGGCCGGCGCGCTGCCGCAGCAGCCGCACGGTTTCGCCGAGCCGCTGGTCGACCGCATCGTCAGCCTCGATCGCCGGGGCATCCTTCGGGCCGTTGGTCTCGCCGCGACCATCCATGTCGCTCTCCCATGCATTGCCTCGCCGCCGGAATGGCCGGCGGCGTGAAAAGGTCGCGCATCCTAGCAATGTGATTGACAGCTGTATTTAGTCATGATGAACTTTTGACTGAAAAATTTAGAAGCACTAAAGCCCACTCCTGTCCCTTTGCCGGGTCTCGGGGGCGCGGGAGACGGTGCCGTGTGCGGGAACGGAGACTGGTCATGGCAGACAGCACCGGCAAGTTCGGCGTTGGCGGACTGCATCATCTCGGCATTCCGAATCGCCGACAATTCTTCCAGCTCGGCGCGGGCGCCGCGGCGGGATGGACCCTTGCAGGCAACGCCTTTGCGCAGAGCGAACGCCCGACCAATCCGCCGGACAAGCCGCGCGGGCAGGTGATCGCGGCGCTGTCGCAGGAGCCGACCGTCTTCCATCCGCTGATGCCGGGGATCGAGGTCGATCAGGGCATCTGGTGGCAGGTGTTCTCGCCGTTGTGGTTCATCGAACCCGACGGCAAGTTCGTCCCTGATCTCGCGCGCGAAGTCCCGACCGTCGAGAATGGCGGCCTGTCGGCCGACGGCCTGACCTGGAAGATCAAGCTGCGCAGCGACGTGAAATGGCACGACGGCACGCCGTTCACGGCCGAGGACGTGAAATTCTCGCTGGACCTGATCAACAATCCCGACTTCCGCGTCCGCAACCGCGTCGGCCACAACCTCGTCAAGGACATCAAGGTCGTCGCGCCCGACGAGATCCACTGGCGGATGGAAGCTCCCTATTCGCCCTACATGTCGATCCTGTCGCTCACCTTCATCGTGCCGAAGCACATCCTGGAGAAGCTGTCGGATCCGAACGCCTCGCCGTTCCACAATGCGCCAGTCGGCACCGGGCCGTTCCGCTGGGGCGAGCGCGTGCCCGGCGACCACATTCAATTGAATGCCCATACCGGCTACCACGGCAAAGGACCGTACGTCGAACGCGTGGTCTTCAAATACATTCCTGATCTCACCGTCCTCTACACCCAGTTCCGCACGGGGCAGGTCGACTACACCGGCCTGCAAGGCATCTTGCCGAACTTCGTGCAGGAGGCGAAGACGCTGAAGGGCCGCAAGATCTTCGTCTCGGCGACGTCCTCGGTGGAGCACGTCGCGCCCAACCTGGAATTCGGGCCCTTCGCCGATCGCACGGTGCGTGAGGCGCTTTACCTTGCCATCAACAAGCAGGCGATCATCGATGCGCTGAACTACGGCCTGCCGACGCAGACCGAGAGTTTCGTGCCGCAACAGGCCTGGTCGTTCCAGCAGGGCCTGCCGCAGCACAAATACGATCCGGCCAAGGCCAACGCGCTGCTCGACGCGGCCGGATGGACCCGCGGCTCCGGCGGCATCCGCGAGAAGGGTGGCGTCAAGCTCGAATTCACCAACTCGACGACGTCGGGCAATGCGGTGCGCGAGCAGACCCAGCAGCTCCTGATCCAGGACTGGCGCGCGATCGGCGCGGCGATGCGGGTCAACAACATGCCGGCCGCCGTGATCTGGGGCGATTTCTGGCAGCAGTCGAAATTCAATTCGGTGCTGGTGTCCGTGAACTTCATGCTCGGCAGCGACCCCGATGTGACGCCGCGCTTCGGCTCCGGCGCTATCCCTGCCAAGGGCGGCCGTGGCTTCAACACCTATCAGTACAACAGCGCCGAGGCCGATCGTCTGCTCGCCGAGGGCGCCAGACAGTTCGATCTCGCCCAGCGCAAGACGACCTATGGCGATCTGCAAAAGCTGATCCGCAACGACCTCGCCATCCTGCCGCTGTTCCAGGGTTTTATTGCCGAAGGCGTGAAGGAGGGGCTGCAAGGCTTCCGTCCCAACATCAACACCTCGATCAATTGCTGGAACATCCGCGAATGGTACTGGGCCTGATGCGTCTGGCGCACTGGATCGCCTGAGATGGCCCGTTACGTCGCCAACCGCCTGGCGCAGGCGATCATGCTGCTGGTGATCGTCTCCGCGATCGGATTTGCCATCCTGCATCTGGCCCCCGGCGGTCCGCTGTCGCAATACGCGGCGTCCGCGCAGATGACGCAGGAGGACCTCGACCGCGTCACCAGGCAGCTCGGCCTCGATCGCCCGTTGCCGATCCAGTATCTCGACTGGTTCGGCCGCATGCTGAAAGGCGATTGGGGCAAGTCCTATCGCGACGGCGAGGCGGTGCTGTCGGTGATCTCCTCCCATCTCGGCGCCACGCTGGAGCTGATGGCGACGGCGACCATCATCGCGGTTTTGCTCGGCTGCTGGATCGGCGTGCTGGGCGCGCTGCGCCGCTATTCGCTGTTCGATACGCTGGCGACCGTCGGCGCCATGATCGCGCTGTCGATCCCGACCTTCTGGTTCGGCCTCGTCACCATCTACGTGTTCTCGGTGAAGCTCGGCTGGCTGCCGGCCGGCAATCGCCAAACCGTCGGCGATGGCTCCTTCCTCGACCTGCTGCATCATCTGATTGCGCCGGCGCTGGTGCTGGCGCTGGTCGAGACCGCGATGTGGGGCCGCTTCATGCGCTCCTCCATGCTCGAGGTGATCAACCAGGACTACATCCGCACCGCGCGCGCCAAGGGCATGCCGGAATGGCGCATCCTCACCGTACACGCGCTGCGCAACGCCCTGCTGCCGATGATCACGGTGGCCGGCCTCCAGTTTCCGACGCTGCTCGGCGGCGCGCTGGTCGCCGAGACCGTGTTCACCTGGCCCGGCATGGGCCGGCTGTTCCTGGATTCCATCGGCTACCGCGACTATCCCGTGGTGATGGGCATCCTGATGTTCTCGGCGACCATGGTGCTGATCGGCTCGCTGCTCGCCGACATCCTCTATGCCGTCGTCGATCCGCGTATCCGGGTGGGCTAGGAATGACGGCTGCGACCCTCTCGACCGCTCAGCTCGCGCCCGGYCAGGCCGCATGGCGGCGCTTTCGCCGACATCGCCTTGCGCTTGCGGGTGCTGTCATTATTCTGGTTCTCGTCCTCGGATCGGCGTTGGGTCCCTATCTGCTGCCGTTCGACGACACCTATATCGACATCATGAAGCGGTTCGCGCCGCCGTTGTCGGGCGCGCACATCCTCGGCACCGACGAGCTTGGCCGCGACGTGCTGGCGCGGCTGATGATGGGCGGGCGGATCTCGCTCTCGATCGGCATCGTCGCGATGGTGATCGCGATGGCGGTCGGAATCGCCGTCGGCGCCTTCGCCGGCTTCTATGGCGGCGTGGTCGGCGCGGTCCTGATGCGGCTGGTCGACGCCGTGCTGTGCTTTCCGACGATCTTCCTCCTGCTTGCGCTGGCCGCCCTCACCGAACCTGGCCTGATCACCACGACGGTGCTGATCGCGGCGACCGCCTGGATGAGCGTTGCCCGCGTCGTCGAGGCCCAGGTGCGTTCGCTGCGCGAGCGCGAATTCGCGGTCGCCGCGCTCGCCTTCGGCTCGTCGAACCTGCGGATCATGTTTCGCGAGCTCGTGCCCAACGCGATCGCGCCGATCGTGGTGGCGGCGACGCTGAACGTCGCCAAGGCGATCCTGCTCGAATCCTATGTCAGCTATCTCGGCTACGGCATCCAGCCGCCGGCCGCGAGCTGGGGCAACATGCTCAACAACGCGCAGATCTATCTCACCAGCGCGCCGTGGCTTGCGATCGTGCCGGGCGTCGCCATCACTCTCGCGGTGACGAGCTTCAATTTCCTCGGTGACGGCCTGCGCGATGCGCTCGATCCGCGAACGAATATCCCATGACGAGCCGACTTGCTTCGATCGAACTGAATAGCTGGAGTGTCCCATGTCCCCGCCGCTCACCCGTATAAACAGCGACGAACGCCTGCCGGCGCAGGTGGACGTCGTCGTCATCGGCGGCGGCGTCATCGGCGTGTCCGCGGCCTATCATCTGGCGAAGAAGGGTCTCTCCGTTGCACTGGTCGAGAAAGGCCATGTCGGCGGCGAGCAGTCGAGCCGCAATTGGGGCTGGTGCCGCCAGCAGGGCCGCGCCCGTGAGGAGATCCCGCTGGCCCGCGAGGCGCTCCGGCTGTGGGAGGACATGCAGGACGACGCCGGTGTCGATGCCGGCTTCCGCCGCACCGGCGTGCTGTTCCTGACCAAAAGCAAGGACGAGCTGGCCAGTTGGGAGCGATGGGCCGCAACGGCGCGCGAGATGCAGGTCCACTCGACCGTCCTGACGCCGGCGGAAGTCGCCGAGCGCCTGCCCGGCAATTCCGAGAAATGGGTCGGCGGCCTGCACACGCCGAGCGACGGGCGCGCCGAGCCGTCGATGGCCGTGCCGGCGCTCGCCACCGCTGCACGCAAGCATGGCGTGACCATCCACCAGGGCTGCGCTGCACGCGGGCTGGAAACGCAGGGCGGACGGGTCAGCGCCGTCGTCACCGAGAAGGGCACCATTCGCACCCAGTCCGTGCTGCTGTCGGGCGGCGCGTGGTCGTCGCTGTTCTGCCGCCGTCACGGCATCGAGCTCCCGATCGGCCTCGTCAACGCCACCGCATGCCGAACCACGCCGGGACCTGAGATCACGTCCGGCGCGCTCGGCACCGACTTCTACTGTATCCGCCGCCGTCTCGACGGCGGTTTTACACTGGCGCTACGCGGCCGCGGGACTGTCGAACTGTCGCCAGACCTGTTCCGCTACGCGCGCACCTTCTGGCCGACCTACCTGCATCGCAAGAACGGGCTGAAACTGTCGTTCGGCAAGTCGTTCTTCGACCAGATCGTGCGCGGCACGAGCTGGAGTTTTGACAAGCCGTCGCCGTTCGAGACCGAGCGGGTGCGCGATCCGGCACCCGACATGTCGCTGGTCAACGCGGCGCTGGCTTCGCTGATCAAGTCGAATCCCGAATTGAAGGACATCGAGATCGCGGAAGCCTGGGGCGGCACGATCGACTGCACGCCGGACACCATTCCCGTGATCTCGCCGGTCGATGCCTTGCCCGGCTTCTTCCTCGCGACCGGCTTCTCCGGCCACGGTTTTGGCATCGGTCCTGCGGCCGGCAAGCTCGCCGCCGACATCGTGACCGGCGCGACGCCGCTGGTCGATCCCGCGGCCTACAGCCACAAGCGCATGATCGACGGCCGGCGTCTCGCGCCGGTCAGCCCGTTCTGAGAGTGCTGGTGGCATGACGGTTCTCTACAAGGCCAACATGGTTCGCGGCGCCGAATGGGCGCGCTTCTTCGCGGAACGCGCGCCCGATGTGCCGTTCCGGCTCTGGCCCGACATCGGCGATCCCGCAGAGGTGCGCTACCTGGTGGCGTGGGTGCCGCCGGACGATATCGCGACGACCTTTCCCAATCTCGAGCTGGTCTTTTCGGTCGGTGCTGGCGTGGATCAGTTCGATGCCACAAAACTTCCGCCGCACCTACCGCTCGTCCGCATGCTGGAGCCCGGCATCGCCGAGACCATGGTGGAATACGTCACCATGGCCGTGCTCGCCCTGCATCGCGATCTCCTGCACTTCATCAGCCAACAGAAGGAGCAGGTCTGGCGCGAGATCCGGATCACGCCGGCCAAACGTCGTCGTGTCGGCGTGATGGGGCTGGGCCAGCTCGGCCAGGCCGTGCTCGACCGGCTCAAGGCGTTCGACTTTCCGCTTCTCGGCTGGAATCGTTCGCCGCGCGAGGTTGAAGGCGTCACCTGCTACGCCGGTACGGACACCTTGCCAGAGTTTCTCGCGCAGGCCGACATTCTCGTCTGCCTGCTGCCGCTGACCGACGAGACCCGCGGCATCCTCAATGCCGATCTGTTCGCGCGCCTGCCGCGCGGAGCAGGGCTCGTCAATGTCGGGCGTGGTCCGCATCTCGTCCAAGCCGATTTTCTCGCGGCGCTCGACAGCGGCGCGCTGTCCGGTGCGGTGCTCGACGTTGCCGATCCCGAGCCGCTGCCCGCCGGCCATCCGTTCTGGAGCCATCCGCGCATCCTGCTGACGCCGCACAATGCCAGCATGACGACGCCTGATACGGCCGTCGATTTCGTGCTCGACGTCATCGCACGCCACCGCCGCGGCGAAGATCTGCCGGGGCGCGTCGATCGCAGTCGCGGCTATTAGGGCAATCGCATGAGCACCGGCGCAAGCAGGCCTGATCCGATCGTTRCCGAAGCGCAGGCGCCCGTGTTGTCGGTCGCGGGCCTGACCACGTCCTTTCTGCGCGAGCGGCAATGGATTCCCGTCGTCCGCGACGTGTCGTTCGATATCGCGGCCAAGGAAACCGTGGCGATCGTCGGCGAGTCCGGTTCGGGCAAGAGCGTCACCGCGCTTTCCATCATGCGGCTCATTCCGAAGGAGAGCGGCCGCGTCGAGGGGCGCGTCACGCTCGCGGGCCGCGATCTGCTGACGCTGTCCGAAGCGAGCATGACGGATGTTCGTGGCAACGATGTCGCCATGATCTTCCAGGAGCCGATGACGAGCCTCAATCCGGTGCTCACCATCGGCTTCCAGATCGCCGAGGCGCTGATCCAGCATCGCGGCCTGTCGCGCGCGGCGGCGGAGGCCGAGACCATCCGTCTGCTCGATCGTGTCCGCATTCCCGCGGCGGCGTCACGCTTCCACGAGCATCCGCATCGTTTCTCCGGCGGCATGCGCCAGCGCGTGATGATCGCGATGGCGCTCGCCTGCAAGCCGAAGCTGCTGATCGCCGACGAGCCGACGACGGCACTCGACGTCACGATCCAGGCCCAGATCCTGGAGCTTCTGAAGGAGCTCCAGCAGGAGGAGGGGATGTCGATCCTCTTCATCACCCACGACATGGGCGTGGTCGCCGAGATCGCGGACCGTACCGTGGTGATGTATGGCGGGCAGGCGGTCGAGACCGATGCGACCGCGCGCATCTTCGCTGCGCCCTCGCATCCCTATACGAGCGCGCTGCTCGCGGCCGTACCGCGTCTCGGCTCGATGGGCGGGCGGACGCGGCCGATGCGTTTTCCGATCGTCGACAAGGTGACGGGCACCTCGGACGAGCCAACGGAGACACCTGAGACGGTCTCAACCGCGGAGCGGCCGCTGCTCGAAGTCTCCAACCTCACCACACGCTTTCCGATCCGCTCCGGCTTGTTCGGCAAGGTTTCGGGCCGCGTCCACGCGGTCGAGAACATCTCCTTCACCCTGCGCGCCGGCGAGACGCTGGCGCTGGTCGGCGAGTCCGGTTGCGGCAAATCCACGACAGGCCGTTCCATCCTCAAGCTGACGGAGCCCGACAGCGGCACCGTCCTGGTCGACGGCCAGGACGTCCTCGCCATGAACGCCCGGACCTTGCGCGACTTCCGCAAGCAGATGCAGATCGTATTCCAGGATCCGTTCGCGAGTCTCAATCCGCGCATGTCGGTGGGGACGGCGATCGCAGCGCCGCTGCTCGCCAACGGGCTCGCCACGGCATCGCAGGCGCGCGACAAGGTCGCCGACCTCCTCGTGCGCGTCGGCCTGACCGCGGATATGGCCGCGCGCTTTCCGCACGAATTCTCCGGCGGCCAGCGCCAGCGCATCTGCATTGCGCGCGCGCTCGCGCTCGGGCCGAAGCTGATCGTTGCGGACGAAGCGGTCTCCGCCCTCGACGTCTCGGTCAAGGCGCAGGTCGTCAACCTGATGCTCGACCTCCAGGCCAGCATGGGCCTTGCCTATCTCTTCATTTCCCACGACATCGCGGTGGTCGAGCGCATGAGCCATCGCGTCGCCGTGATGTATCTCGGCGAGATCGTCGAGACCGGCCCGCGCGCAACCTTGTTCGGCAATCCGCAGCATCCCTACACGAAGAAGCTGATGGCCGCGGTCCCGGTGCCCGATCCATCGCGCCGCGGCACGAAGCGCGAGCCCTCGAACGACGAGATCAGAAGCCCGGTGCGCGCACCGGATTATCAGCCGCCAGTCCGGCAGTATCGCGAAGTTTCGCCCGGCCACGTCGTCCAGGTCTGGGGCGAGGAATGGTCGGCCTAGCGCGCGAAGGCGCTCAGCGGATGCTTTCGAGAACGCACGATAAAATCGCGCCATGATCTGCCGCACACGTTAACGGTGTTGTCCTTCGCGATGCCAAGCCTGTGAAATCGTGCTGAAATCACAATGAATTCACCTCGTCGCGGCGGAGTGCGACCGGCTGCCACAATCTATATGCTAATCCGGCGAAGCTGGACCGTCTGCCGTCGATCTCCGATAATGCATCGACTCGGAAAGGCCGTCGCAGACGTGCCTTTCACGGATGGAATATTGAAATGACACAAGCAGGCGTCTACGGGCAGAGGCTCGGGCGGGGCCTTCACGTGAAGGAAGCTCCGGTTCTGATCACGCGCTCGCTGCGCAGCGCGGAGCTCGCGGTCACCGAAGTCCGCAATGACAAGCCGACGTCCGAACTTTCCGGCTCGTTGCCGGCTGAAGATGCTTACCTTGTCAGCCTGAAGCTCCGCGACTATCCCGCTTGCGAATGTTGGGAGGAAGGCCGCTACGTCACCAGGGAGGATATTCGTGCGGGCGCGACCTATCTGTACGACCTCAAGCGCGACCCGCGCTATGTGATCGACAAGCCGTTTCACTCGCTCTTCTTCTATTTGCCGCGCTCGGCCCTTCACGACATGGCGAGGCAACCCGGCGCGCCGCGCATTGGCGAGCTCAATTACGAGCCCGGTGTGGGGCATGACGACGGGGTCATCCGTCATATCGGCGCCAGCTTGCAGGAAGCACTGCGTCGGCCTGACGAGACCAACCAGCTTTTCGTCGATCACATGATGCTCGCGCTCACCGCCCACGTCGCCCAGACCTATGGCGGGCTGAAGCCTGTCGCTGAGCCTAACCGCGGCGGGCTCGCGCCATGGCAGGTGAAGCGCGCGTGCGACCGGCTCGACTCCGATCTCTCAGGCAAGGTCGCGCTGGAGCAGATCGCGACCGAACTCGGCCTCTCGGTCAGCCACTTTTCACGCGCATTCCGGATCTCCACCGGCCTGCCGCCGCATCAATGGCTGCTGCGCCAGCGCGTGAAGGCGGCCACGCAGCTGATGACGGTCCGCAACCTGCCGTTGTCCGAGATTGCGATCTCGGCCGGATTTGCCAATCAAAGCCATTTCACGCGGGTGTTCACCCAGATGGTTGGCGTCAGTCCGGGCGCATGGCGCCGCGAAACCCATGGCGGGCGGGACGAGTAGAGCGTTTTCGCGTCAAAATCAGWATCCAAATCAGTGCCGCTTCGCCAGCGAGATCGCGCGCTTCGTGCCCGTGAATTCGTGAGGCGCTGCGCTTCAGGGCAAGCATCCCGGCCATTCCTTCAGCAGGCGGCGACATCGCGCGAGGGAGGACGAAGCCAGGGTGAAGTCCGCCGATTTCCTGCACGAGGATTTCGCGCGGCGCATCCCAGCCGGCGATATCCACCTCAACGGGATGGCCCTGCTCGACCGTCCCGGCGATCGCACCATGGACGCGACCAGCGATGGCCGGACGAGGACAATCGCGACAATCTCGCCGACGGCATCGGCCATCCGCCTGACGAGATTTTTGCGGCGCGCCGCGRCCTACACGGCGCGAATCGATCTGGCGTGGCGCAACGCGGGACAGCTTGCGAACTCACGGCGCCTGTCAGTTCGCGCTTCTGCGCTCCCGCGTATGCAACGATGCAAACTTAGTCCTCCTGAGATCGTGACTGGATGGAGCGACAGGGAACAGGAGTATGTGAACAGTCTCATAGTCCATCACTCTCTTTTCGAGCTAACTCTCCCCCAAGAAATTGCTGCACCCGGAGCTGACTGACAGACACGGGTGAGATGCAATGCCTGCGAAGCCGCGAGCTCGCAGCTTTGGACTGGCTCTCGTCTTGGTTACGAGCAAGCCAGCCCCATCACTCAGCCACATCTTTTGGAAATTGGAATCAAGGGCATCGCGAAGCGCGTCCACGCAGCTTCTAATCGGGGTCGGCCGGTAGGCTGCTACTTATTGAGGAGCCCCCAATGAAGATAGGCAACGCAGTTTTCAGCGCATTTTCCCTAACGAGGTACGCCGGTAATCTTGGGATCGCCCGTTCCAGTCTTATCAAGTCGGCCCATCTCCTCGAAAGAATTGGGCTAGCAGCCGTTGGGGCCTCTTGCGGCCTCTATGTGGGTGCGACCCTGTTGCGTCAGAAAGGCGGGCTTTTTGAAAGCGGCTGGATCGTGCTGCTAACAATGCTCTACGGAGCTCTCAGCTATTATGTTGGAATTGATTTGTCCCGGTCTGTCGCTCGGAGGTCGATTTCGAGCACCTCGGAAGAATACAACGGCTCTGAGGTTGCTGAGATCATGAGTGCGGCCGGTACGTTCGGCGCGGCGATTGCAGCAACTCTGTCCGTCAGCATCCTTGTCCTTGATCAAAGCCTACCCAATGCGCTGATAGCGTTTCTCGCCGGCTGTTGGGTCGTTGGGTCTTCGCTTCAAGTTGCGGCGGGAACGATGGCGCGCAACTACGTAGTGCCCAAGGACGAAGAATGAAGACAATTGTGCTCACGGAAAAACGTCTGCTTGGCGTCGTGATGTGGGCACCAGTGCCAGTGCTGACGTCAGGTCTGAAGGCGAGTGGTTGACGGCTCATCGCAACTTCTGTCGTTCAACGCTGCGTGCAGACGATTTTTAGTAGCGCGACCGTTTGCATCGAGCAATGTCCTTGCTTGGAAGCGGCATCGGTACTGAGCAACCTAAGTTATCGCGCAACAAACAAGACGTGCCATCATGGTGGCGTTGGGATATTGTCCCCGCGCCGTGGTCCAAAATTCTGCTAACCGCCAACCGCACGATCGGTGGAGCCAATGCAGATTGCGGAGTGGCTCGAGAAGCTGGGGCTTGGACAATACGCAGAGCGTTTTGTCCAAAATGGGATCGACATGGGCGTCCTTCCCGAACTGATGGCCGAGGACTTCGATAAGCTCGGAGTCCTGCTTGGCCATCGCCGCAAAATGCTGCGTGCCATTGCCGACCTCGATCCAGCCGCGTTGATCGCATCGCCGGCTCCTCCTCACGACGCCGAGCGGCGTCACCTGACCGTTATGTTTTGCGACCTGGTCGGCTCGACTGCGCTCTCCGCGCGTCTCGATCCCGAGGATATGTGGGAAGTGATCCGGGCCTACCGCGCCGCTTGTGCGGGCGTCATCGCTGCTTATGACGGCAGGATCGCCAGGTTCGTCGGTGACGGAATACTGGTCTATTTCGGCTATCCCCGCGCCCACGAGGACGATGCGGAGCGCGCAGTGCGCGCGGGCCTCGACACCATCGCTGCGGTCGGGCGACTGAGGACGGGCGCGACCGAACGGGTTGAACTGCGGATCGCAATCGCGACCGGGCTTGTGGTGATCGGCGACCTCATCAGCGGCGATGCGTCGGAGGAGCACGCAACGGTCGGCGATACACCAAACCTTGCTGCCAGGCTTCAGAGCCTGGCCGAACCGGGAGTGGTCGTCGTCGCCTCGTCGACGCGCCGGCTGCTTGGCGATCTCTTCACTTTTCGCAATCTCGGCCGCCGCGAGGTCAAGGGGATAGCCGAACCCATCGCGGTCTGGGCGGTCGAGGGGGCGGCCGCATCGGAAAGTCGCTTCGAGGCGGTCCGCGCAGCGCGTTCGATCGGCTTTGTCGGTCGCAAGGAGGAGATCGAATTCACGCTCTCGCGCCAGCGGTTGGCATGGCAGGGGCAGGGCCAGATGGTGTTGATCTCCGGCGAAGCAGGCATCGGCAAGTCGCGCATTGTCGCAACGCTGTCCGAAAACCCCGCGTTGGGGGCGCATCGCCGGGTGCGATATCAGTGTTCGCCCTACCACACCAACAGCGCGCTTCATCCCTTTGTCGCGCAGCTGGAGCGCGCAGCCGGTATCCGCTCGCACGACACGCCGGGGCAAAAGCTCGACAAGCTTGAGGCAATGCTGGCGCTTGGAACGCAACAGGTCGCCCGGGCGACACCGCTCATTGCGGCTCTCCTTTCGATTCCAACCGGCGACCATTATCCGCCGCTTGGTTTGAGCCCGGCGCAGCAGCGGCGACAGACATTTGCCTCGCTTCTCGATCAGCTCGAGGGGTTGGCGCGAGAGCAGCCCCTGCTGGTTATCTGCGAGGATATGCATTGGGCCGATGCCACGACACTTGAACTGTTCGATCTCGGGGTCGACCGGATCAGGGGACTGCCGATACTCATGCTCATGACAGCCCGACCAGAGTTCGAGCCCTCCTGGTCGGGCCTCGCCAACGTCAGCCTGTTGCGGCTCGACCGGCTCGACCGGCAGGACACGCGTGCGCTGGTCGAGCAGGTGACCGTTGGCCGCCAGCTGCCGCGCGAGATGATGGAGCAGATCATCGACAAGACGGACGGCATCCCGCTATTCGTTGAGGAACTGACCAAGATGGTGCTGGAGTCCGGACTGCTCGTCGAAGATTCCGGACGCTACCGCCTCGATAGTCCGCTCCCGCCGCTCGCTATTCCCGCGACGCTGCAGGATTCGCTGATGGCGCGGCTCGACCGGCTGGCGCCCGTCAAGGAGGTGGCGCAGATAGGCGCCGCCATCGGCCGCGACTTTTCATACGCGCTGCTAAGATATGTGACGGGACGCGATGATCTGACGTTGAGCGCTGCGCTGGGGCAACTCGAAGAGGCGGAACTGTTGGTGCGTCGCGGGACGCCGCCCGACGCAAACTATAGCTTCAGGCACGCTCTCGTTCAGGAAGCGGCCTATGAAGGCCTGCTCAAGAGCAAACGGCAGATGCTTCACAAGCGCATCGGCGATGTCCTGCGCGAGAAGTTTCCAGTCGTTGCCGAGACTGAGCCGGAAGTTCTGGCACACCACTTCACCGAGGCGGGGCTGAGCGAGATCGCCCTCGAATGGTGGCGCAAGGCGGGCCAGCAAGCACTGAAGCGCTCGGCCTATTCCGAGGCGATCGCGCATCTCGGCAAGGCGATTGCGTCCGCCGACGAGGTGCCGGATGATCCCCGCCGGATGATGAGCAGGCTGCATCTTCAAATCGAGTATGGCCGTGCATTGCGAGGCAGCCTCGGCCATAGCGCTCCCGAAACGGTAGCCGCATGGACGCGTGCCCGACAGTTCGCTGCCGACATCAATGATCCCGTTGAACTCGCGCCGGTCCATTCGGGTCTCTTCAATGCTTGCCTGACACACGGCGAACTCGCTCCGATGCTGGAGCTGGCGGATGCCATCAGGAGCGCCGCTGACCGACGACCGGACTCACCGGTGGCCGCTGTCGTTGCACATTGGACGGGCGGGGTTACCTGCTGGTTCGGCGGTGATTACTTGAACGCGAGGATGCATCTCGAGCAGGCACTCGAGATCTATGGTGCCGAGCCGGATCCCGCGACGTTCAGGGCTTCGGCACTGGATCTCCCGTTCGTGATCATGAGGTTTCTTGCCCTGGTGCTTTGGCCGCTTGGCAAGATCGCGCGCGCACGCCGCCTCGCCGCCGAAGCGGTGAGTGCTTCGGGAGAAAAACGGGCGCTGTCCCAGGCCAACGCGCTGGTTCATCGCGCCGTGTTCGACGGACTATGCGGAGGCGTGTTGCAGCAAACGGAGACGATCTTGGCGCTCGGTCTCGCGCGCGACCACACGATGCCGTTGTATGTGGCCGCCGGCACCTATCTGAATGGCCTCGCCAAGTGGCGTGCAGGCGACCAAATGACCGGACTGACGGAAATGCGTCGCGGCTGGACTTTGCTGCACGAGAATGACTGCTATCTCTGTGAGCCGTTTTGGGGGATGCACGTCGCCTTGGCGAACGCAGCGTCGGGCCAACTCGAAACCGGGCTGGAAATCTTGAGCGAATTGATCGCGTGGACCGGGCAATCCGGCCAGCATTGGCTTGATGCCGAGCTGCATCGCGCCCGCGGCGAGCTTTTGTCGCGTCTTGATCCTTCGGACGAAGCCAGTGCCGAAGCTTCCCTCAACCGAGCGCTTGAGATCGCACGACACCAGCAGACGAAGACTTTCGAGCTGCGCAGCGCCCTTGGACTTGCTCGCCTGCACAAGAGAAATGGCCGAGCAGGCGGGGTATCCGAAATGCTCGCTCCCGTGCTGGCCGAATTCGATGTGGAGCGAAATCTTTCTGAAGTCGTGGAAGCGAAAGAGCTGCTGGAGCAAGTGCATTAGGCACGTGCCGTTTTCCCCCAGTCGATGGGCGGGGAATGACAGTCAGGAATTCACGTGCACGAAATCCCGCAGCAGCGGATAGATCTCGTTATTCCACCGCTTGCCCGAGAACACGCCGTAGTGGCCGACGCCGGCCTGCATGTGGTGGACGCGGCGATAGGCGCGCACACCGGTGCAGAGGTCTTGCGCGGCGAGCGTCTGGCCGATCGAGCAGATGTCGTCCTTCTCGCCTTCGACCGTCATCAGTCCCATGCGGCTGACGGCCTTGGTGTTCACGGGACGGCCACGGTGCATCAACTTGCCTTGCGGCAACAGGTGCTCCTGGAACACGTCACGCACGGTCTCGATGTAGAACTCGGCCGGCAGGTCCATCACGGCGAAATATTCGTCGTAGAAGGTCTTGATGCTGGCGGCCTTCTCCTTCTCGCCCTTGGCGATATGGTTGGCGAGATCCATGTGCTGCTTGATATGGCGCTCGAGATTCATCGAGACGAACGCCGTGAGCTGGACGAAGCCGGGATAGACCTTGCGGAGCGCGCCGCGGCATTGCACCGGCACGTAGTTGATCAGGTTCTGCTCGAACCAGTCGATCGGCCTGCTCTTGGCGAACTCGTTGACCCTGGTCGGCTGGATGCGCGTGTCGATCGGACCCGCCATCAGCGTCAGCGTCGCAGGCCGCGAGGGGTGGTTGCCCTCGCACATGACCGCGGCGGCCGCCAGGGCCGAGACCGAGGGCTGGCAGATCGCGACCATGTGCGGACGCGGGCCCAATTGGCCGAGGAAGTCGATGAGATGATCGGTGTAGTCGTCGAGCCCGAAGCGGCCTTCGCGGCGTGGAATGTCGCGCGGATTGTGCCAGTCGGTGATGTAGACGTCGTGATCCTGCAGCAGCGTTTTCACGGTGCCGCGCAGCAGCGTGGCGAAATGGCCCGACATCGGCGCCACCAGCAGCATGCGCGGCTGCTCCGGCACGCCGTCCTTCCTGAAGTGCAGCAGCGAGCCGAACGGCGTCGCGTAGGCGACCTCCTCGGTGACGCCGACCTCGCGGTTGCCCACCATCACGCTGTCGATGCCGTAGGCCGGACGGTGATAGGTGAGGGTGGAGCGCGAGATCAGCTCCAGCGCGGCCGAGAGCCGGCCGACGACCTGATCCGATAGGCCCTGCGGCACCAGATGGAGGAATCTGAGCGCGGACGAAGCTCCCGCCCGCCACGGCGCGGTGAGGTCCATATGGTTCTGAAAGGCCTGATAATACATCGACATCATACTGAAACGCCCACCTTCCCGTGCTGTCATGCAATATCGAAGCCAAACGGGAGCCCTGCCGCCCTCAAAACTGGCACATCGCTTGCTCCTCTTTTTGCGGGAAGCACAGGTCATGAGCACTCCCGCGGGCCGGGCGGCGTGCAAGTCACAGGCGTAGGGAATGGGCCATATGGCGAAGGCGACACTGACCATCAGCAGCAAGAACTATTCGTCCTGGTCGCTGCGCGGCTGGCTGCTGACGAAATTTTCCGGGCTCGATTTCGAGGAGATCGTCACCGCGCCGGACGACGCGTCGGCACGCGCCGAAATCCTGCTGCTGTCGTCGTCGATCCTGGTGCCATGCCTGCGCCACGACGGCGCCGTGGTCTGGGATACGCTGGCGATCGCCGAATATCTCAACGAGGCGATGCCGGAAGCCGGTCTATTGCCTGATGACCGCGTCCAGCGGGCGCATTGCCGCTCGATCTGCGGCGAAATCCATTCCGGCTTCACAACGTTGCGCGCTTCGCTGCCGGTCAATCTGAAGGGGCACTTCCCCGGCTTCAAGATCTGGTCGCGCGCGCAGGCCGATATCGACCGCGTCTGTTCCATCTGGCGCGACTGCCTGGAGAAATCAGGCGGACCCTTCCTGTTCGGCGCGAGGCGCACCATGGCGGATGCGATGTATGCCCCCGTGGTGACGCGCTTCGTGACCTATGACGTCAAGCTCGAGCCGCTGCTGAAGGCCTATGCCGATACCATCATGGCCATGCCCGAGATGAAGGAATGGATCGCGGCGGCCAAGGATGAGCCGGCCGAGATCGAGGAGCTCGAGGTCGAATATTAGGCAGGCCTGGCGCCCGCCTGCCTGTTTTGGGAGCGAGACCAGGGCTGCCGCAGCCGGCTGCCATGTCTTTGAAGCCGTTAACTTTTAGCACCCGCAGCCGGCTCGGGCCGGCCCACGTGCTGCGCAGATATTGTATACGCGTGCGGGCTTGTTGCGACATCTAGCCGTGAACAGCTGCGTACAC